>NZ_JAUSBZ010000138.1 GCF_030651755.1 Phenylobacterium sp.
AGGAGCTCGAAGCCGAGGGTTTCAGCCATGCGCGCGCGCATCTCGTACATGGCCCGGAACTTCCAGGTGGTGTCCACATGCAGCAGCGGGAAGGGCGGCTTTGAGGGGTAGAAGGCCTTGGCCGCCAGGTGAAGCATCACCGCGGAGTCCTTGCCGACCGAGTAGAGCATGACCGGGCGCTCGGCCTCGGCGACGACCTCGCGCATGATGTGAATGCTCTCGGCCTCCAGACGCTGAAGGTGAGTCAGCGTGTCGGAGTCGAGGCCGGGCGTGAGGCGCGATTTCGCGGCCTCGGCTTGGCGGGCGTCCATGACGTTTGAACCTTGCATGGGTGAATTCTGGGCCTGACCTAGGGTAGTGTGTTCAAAGTAATTCCGCCCGCCGTTGGTGTTCGGCGCGCTCAGTGGCCCTTTACCGGTCAGTTAAGGGACAGCGGCGCCCAAAGCAAGAACAGGCGCAGCCTTCGGTTCAAGTTCTGGGCCAGATGATCTGTCGCGCGGCGCTTCATAGCCTCGACGTCCGACAACGCCATGACGCCAGGTCCCCAGATCGGGCGGAGGCGGCTCGGCAGGTTGAGGTCCGAAAGCCGCCAATGCGGTGGCCGTCATGTCCGAAAACCGCGAGACAGCGGGCGGCGCAGGGGCGATCCTGGCGGTCATGGACCTGGATGACGACGCCTGCTACCGCGCCTTTTCGATGCGCGACGCCCGCCTGGACGGGAAGATATTTGTAGGGGTGCGCTCCACGGGAATCTATTGCCGGCCAGTCTGTCCGGCGCGGACGCCGCTTCGGCGCAATGTGGCCTTCTATCCTTCGGCCGCCGCGGCCCAGGAGGCAGGGTTTCGCCCCTGCCTGCGGTGCCGGCCGGAGACCTCCCCGGACCTGGGGTCCTGGCGGGGCAGTTCGAACACCGTGGCCCGGGCCCTGTCGCTGATCGAGGACGGCGCCCTGGACGGGGCTGATGTGGAGGCGCTCGGCGATCGGGTGGGGGTGGGCGGCCGCCAGTTGCGGCGACTGTTCAAGACCCATCTGGGCGCCTCGCCGGTGGCCGTGGCCCAGACCCGTCGGGTGCTGCTGGCCAAGCAGCTGATCTGTGACACCGCCCTGCCCATGGCCGAGGTGGCCCTGGCCTCGGGCTTTGGCAGCGTGCGGCGGTTCAACGAGACCTTTCAGCAGCTCTATGGGCGACCCCCAGGCGACCTGCGTCGCGGGCGCAGGCCCGAGGTGAGCGCGCAGGCCGGGGGCGGCGTGACCCTGCGACTGACCTATCGCGCGCCCTATGACTGGGGGGGCATGCTCGACTTTCTGGCCCTGCGCGCCATCCCCGGGGTGGAGGCTGTGGCGGAGGGGGTCTATCGCCGCGCCCTGCGCATCGATGGGGTTCCTGGACTGATCTGCGTCGCTCCAGGCCCCGGGGAGACCCTGGAGGTCAAGGCTCAGTTCGCCCGGCTGCAGGTGTTGCCCCAGGTCATCGCCCGGGTGCGCCGGGTGTTCGACCTGGGCGCCGATCCGGGCCAGGTGAACGCCCACCTGTCACAGGATCCGGACCTCGCCCCGCTGGTGGCCGCTCGCCCGGGCCTTCGGGCGCCCGGCGCCTGGGAAGGGTTCGAGCTGGCGGTCCGCGCTGTTCTGGGCCAGCAGATCACTGTGGCCGGCGCCCGCGCCTTGGCCGGTCGGCTGAGCGCCGAGCATGGCCAGCCCCTTTCGCCTGACATGGCTGGCGCTGGCCTGACGCATCTTTTTCCGACACCGCAGGCCCTGGCCGGGATCGATCCGGCCAGCCTGCCCATGCCTGGCGCCCGAGCCCGAGCGCTGGTGGGCCTGGCGGCGGCGGCGCTGGCCGATCCGGACCTGTTTGCGCCCCGGGGCTCCCTGGAGGACGCCGTCGCCCGTCTGAAAGCCCTGCCAGGGATCGGCGAGTGGACGGCCCAGTATATCGCCCTGCGGCAGATGCGGGAGCCTGACGCCTTTCCCCATGGGGACATTGGCCTGATGCGCGCCCTGGCCGCCCCGGACGGGACACGCCCCACCGCCGCGGAGCTGTCGAGCCGGGCCGAGGCGTGGCGGCCCTGGCGGGCCTACGCGGCCCTGCACCTGTGGGCGTCGGAAGGCCTCATCCCCAATCCCAAGTCCCGCACGCCTTTGGAGACTTCCCATGCCCAAGACGCCGCCTGAGCCCCTGTTCATCGCCCCGCTTCCCACCCCCCTCGGACCCGCCCAGATCGTTTTCGACGCAGGCGGGGTGCTGCGGGCCTTCGACTGGGACAGCCACCAGGACCGGATGGATCGCCTGCTGGCCCGTCACTACGGGCCTGTCGGCCTGACCCCTGCCGCCGCGCCCAAGGCCCTGGCCGATCCCTTTGCGGCCTATTTCGACGGCGCGGTCGAGGCGTTGAAGACCATCGCCTGGACCACCGGCGGCACCGGGTTCCAGCAGGCGGTGTGGCGGGCCCTGTGTGAGATCCCCGCCGGCGTCACCTGGTCCTATGGCCAGTTGGCGGCCCATATCGGCGCGCCCCGGGCCGTCCGGGCTGTGGGGCTGGCCAACGGCGCCAACCCGGTCGGACTGGTCGTCCCCTGCCACCGGGTGATCGGGGCCAACGGCACGCTGACCGGCTACGGGGGCGGCCTGGACCGCAAGCGCTGGCTGTTGGCCCATGAGGGGGCCGCGTTCCGGCTGGCGGGCTGAAACAGTCCGCCCCATGGCGTCTTTGATTCCGTCCCGACCACAGTCTAGGTTGCCGCGCGAGGGACGACAGGGGAGTTCAAGTCGATGAGAAGCGTAGTTCTGACCGCTGTGATGGCGGTCGCAGCCCTGGGCGCGGGGCCGGTCGCCGCCCAGAACTATGGCGGCGGGCGTCAGCCCTCAGCCATCCTGTTTGACCAACCCAATTTCCAGGGCCGTCAGACCACCATCTACGGCCTCGCCACCAATCTGCCGCGGGACTGGAACGACAAGACCATGAGCGCCCGGTTCCAGGGCCGCTGGCGGGTCTGCGAGGACTCCGACTTCCGCGGGCGCTGCCAGGACGTGACGGGTGACGTGCCGAACATGAACAGCCTGGGGATGGCTGAGCGGATCACCTCGTTGCAGGCCTATTCCGGAGCCGGCGGCGGCGGCGGCTTTGGCCCGCCTCCCGGCGGCTCATGGCGGCCGGGAGGCGGCAACTGGAGCGGTCCCAACCAGTATCGGCCCACCGAAGGCGTGCGTTCGGTCTTCTTCCCCTATCCGACCTATGAGGGCTACGATATCGCCGCGGGCTCCAGTTCGGCCAACGCCTTCTGTCGGTCCCAGGGTCTGGGGTCTTCGGCCTATTACGACTCCAGCCAAAGGGCGCAGCAGGCCATCGACGGGGAGGGGCGCTATACTGGCCCGACCAGCGTCCTGCGCGACGTGGTCTGCCGCCGCAACTAGTCCGCCTGATCTCGCCCCGTGGCGTCACATGAACGAAGTTTCATGTGACGCCATATTGCCGCAGGTCAGGGTCTGACCGATAAGTCGGGCGCAGACTCGTATCGGGGACGGGAGAGATCCGATGCAAACCTTCACCGAACTCGTCGCGACGGTCGTGATCCACACCTCCGCCATGGCCTATTCTCACCTTGGCGTCGCCATTGAGCCCCATGCGCCCGAGCGCGTCGCCCCGGCGGAACGCACGGTGGCGCGCGCCGCCCGGCCCGAACCGGCCCCTCGGGGTCCTGTGACGCCAAAAACAGTCTCGGGCTGTCCGGAAACGCCGCTCAAACTCGGTCGGGCCTGACCCCACGGGCCTCGGAATTTTTTCCCTAGCCGGTCAAATCCGTCGCATGGCGCTTTGCGCGCGGGCCGTTCAACGATAATCCTTGCGGACAAGGGCGTGCGCTCGACGAAGATGCGTCGGGTTCGTGGGGCGTTTCGGCCGCTTTTGACGGGCCGCAAATGAAGATCAAGAACCGGCGTCAGCCGCTGGATTTCCAAAGCCTGACCGAGGCCGAGGCTGAGTCTCGCCGGGACGCTGAGGCGCCTGAGGCTGGGCTCGACCACGACCTGGACCTGACCGAGGCGCCAGACCCCGGCGCCCCGGAGGTTGATCGCGCGCCGGACGTCGCCAGCCCTTCGCCCGCGGTGGAGGACGAACCGCCCATCAGCCTCACCGATCCTGCGCCACTGGGCCATCTGACCCGCCGCGGAACCCCGCCACGGGCGGCGTCGAGCGGGGCCTTGAGCCCGCTGTCAGCTGGGGCGGACGATGATCAGGGGCCGCCGCCGGCCTGGCCGATCTATGCGGGCGCGACCGCTCTTTCGATTCTCTGCGCCTTCGCCCCCATCGCCTATGCCTGGGGCTATCGCGGGGATGTGGTGCCGTTCCAGAACGACGTCTTCGCCCTTGGGGTCTTCGCCCTGCTCGCCCTGGCGCCAGCGGTCCTGGTCTGGGTGGCCGCCTACGCCCTGCGTCAGGGCCAGCGTCTGGCGGCCGAGACCCGCCGCACCCAGCGCCTGGCTGACGAACTGGTTTCGCCCGCCCTGGTGGCGGCCGGCCGGGCCGGCGACGTGGTGCAATATGTCCGCGAGGAGATCATCCGCGCCGGCGAGGCCGCCCATGACGCCCGCGAAACCCTGACCGCCCTGCGTTCGGCCCTGGCGGCCGAGACCGAACAGCTGGTCAACGCCGCGGCCGCCTCGGCCCGCACCGCAGAGTCCCTGACCCGCAGCCTGTCCCATGAGCGGGTGGAGATGACGGCCCTGGCCAGCGTTCTGGACACCCAGTCCACCGCGGTGGTCGACGCCATCTCCAGCCAGGCCAAGATGGTCGCCGAAGCCTCGGACCTGGCCGAGACCCAGCTCCGGGAGGCGGAGGCCTCCCTGGCCGCCAGGGCCGCCGACCTGGCCGCCGCAGCCGGCGAGACCAGCGACATCGCCCGCACGGTCGGCGAGGACCTGACCCGCCACATCGCCCGGCTGGAAAGCGCCGGCGCCGGAGTCGCCGACCAGGTGGGCGCCGCCGAGACCGGCCTCTCTGAGCAGCGGGCCGCCCTGGTGGCCGTCGCCCACGGATTGCGGGCCGACCAGGAATCCTTCGCCGCCGAGGCCGAGACCCATACCGCCAAGCTCGCCGAGTATCTGTCCGAGGCCAGGCTGTCGGCCGTCGAGGTCGGGGACCGAGCGATCAAGGGCGCCCAGATGCTGCGCGAGCTGGTGGCCCAGGCCGCTGAACAGTTCGGCGACATGGCCGAGGCCGCCCAGGGTGAGCGCGACGCCTTCGGCGAGACGATCCGCCAATCCTGGGCCCTGCTGGCCGACACCGCCGCCGGCGAACGGGGCCAGCTGCAGGCCGAGACCCAGGCCGCCATCGACGCCCTGACCCAGGCCGCCGAACAGACGCGGGCGGCGGCCGCCCGTCACGCAGAAGCCGCCCGCCAGCAGGTGGATCAACTGTCCGAAGCCGCCTTCGCCGCTGGTCAGAAGGCTGATCAGGTCTTCGAAGGCCGTCTGGAGGAGGCCCGCGCCCTGATCGAGCAGTCGGCGGGCCTCGTGGAAGAGGCCGGCGCCCAGACCGCACGCAAGCTGGAGGCCAGCGCCGCCTCGGCCCGGGCCACCCTGCACGAGCTTCAGGACCTGCTGGCCGATCTCGACGCCCGGTCCGCCGAGCTGCCGGCCAATGCGCGCCGCCAGGCGGACGATGTCCGCGCCGCCGTGGGGGAGAGCATAGAGGATCTGATGGCCCAGGCCCGGCGCACCGCCGAGGAAACCCAGGCCATCGACGCGGCCTTCCAGGAGCGGGTGAGCCGCAACTACGAAATGCTGAGCGAGGCCGTCCGGCTGATGGGCTCAGTGGCCAGCACCGCCAGCAGCGGCCTGGGGGCAGGCTTCGGCGGATCGTCACCCGGCCGAGACCGCCGACCGGCGCCCGCACCGACGCCCCCTAGAGCCGAGCCGACCCGGACGGCGACGTCCCGGCCATCGCCGCCCCTGGACGAGCCGCCCCTGGAGCTCCGCCCCTCGACCCCACGGCCGGCCCGGGAGGACCGCCGCGGTCCTGCCGAGGAGGCTGGCCTGCGCCCCCGCCTGCGCCTGACCCCGACAGCCACGGACGAGGAGTTTTCGAGCCTGTTTGAGTCTGCCGGCGGACCCGCCCACCCCCCTCAGGACACCGATGACGGGGGGGATGGGCTGACCTGGAAGGATCTGCTGGCGGCCATCGATGAACCGCCGCCGCGCCCGTTGGATGAGCGACGCGAGGCCCAGCTGCTGGCGGACATCCGGGACCTGGGCATCGATCCCTCGGCCCTGCTGCCCCGGGGACGGATCGATGAGATCGGCGCGGTGGTGCAGACCGGAGACCTGGAGGGCGCCCGCCAGGTGGTGCGTCGCCTGGCGCCGGCGGCGACCCGCCGGCTGACCCGGCGGCTGTTCACCGACGAGGCGCTGAAGTCTGAGGCCGGAGACTATCTGCGCCGCTACCGGGCCATGCTCGACGAGGCCGTGACCCGGGACCATGAGGGCTTCATGGTGGCCACCTTGCTGGCGTCGGACGCCGGTCGGGTTTTCCTGCTGCTCGACGCGGCGGCCGGCGACATGATGTGAGGGCAGGGCGAGGGACAAGCCTTCGCCGCTGTTTCGTCATCGCCCGATCAAGGCGGCGATCTTGGCTTGGACGTCGGCCAGGACAGCCGGGGAGGCCTTGCCCTTGTGGGTGGCCTTTCGCGCTCGCCAGTCGAGGCTCTTGATCTGGTCGGCCAGCACCACGCTTGGCGGCTCCTGGCTTATCAATACCTCGAAGGGATAGCCCTTGATCCGTGAGGTCAGGGGGCAGCAGATCATCATGCCCCTGGTCTGGTTGTAGCGGGCGGGCGACAGCACGAGCGCCGGGCGGTGACCGGCCTGCTCATGCCCCGCCTGCGGATCGAACTGGAGCCAGACTATGTCCCCGCGATCGGGAACATACTGTCTCACCATGCCTCGTCCCCCACGGGACCGCCGAAGTCGATGTCCTCGGGAAAGGTTTCAGGCGTCATCTTCGCCAGGAGATCGTCCAGATCATAGCTGGGCGCGGCCACCGGTTCGATGATGATCCGGCCATCCTCCTCCCGCACCTCGACGGCCTGATCGATGCGCAGGGACGCGGCGGCCATGACGGAGGCCGGGATGCGGACCGAGGCGCTATTGCCCCACTTCTTGACCTGAACACGCACGGCGAGCCTCCCGTATCGACATCCACGATACATAGGCCACGCCTCGCGCCCCGTAAAGGACGCGGTCTCCGTCTCGAAGGTCCCGTCTCCGCGGTCCAAACTCAAGCCAGCTGTTCAGCGATATGCCAGGACAGACCGGCTGGGTCCCACGGGAAGGCCGCCAGCTAGATCACCACCGCCGAGCCGTTCACCGCCACCATCAGCATGGAGCCGTTGGGGCCGATGGCGTGGTAGTCGAGGTCAACGCCGAGGACGGCGTTGGCGCCGACCTTCTTGGCTTCTTCGGCCAGGGCGAGCAGGGCGTCCTCCCGGGCGCGGGCCAGGACCCGTTCATAGCCCTTGGAACGACCGCCAAAGAAGTCCCGCAGGGCGGCCATCAGGTCGAGGACCACATTGGCGCCGAGGATCGCCTGCGCCGAGACCATGCCCATATGCTGTCGCACAGGGCGGCCCTCCAGGAAGTCCGTGGTGACGATGAGGATGTCGGGTTCACGCGCCATGGTTAAGTCATAGGGTCAATTTGTGACCCTCGCGATACGGAATCGCGTGGCGCGCGTGCGTATGGCGCACCGGCGACATGGGCTGCGCGAAAACGCATCGAATGGCTTCAAGGTTAAGCTTGCTTGGTCCACATTGCGGCGACCCCGCCGGAGGCCGCGCGCATGTTCTTCGCCCGATCGCATATCGATCTGCACAACATCCGCGCGAGCATTGAGCGCACCAAGCGTCTGTCGGACAACATCATCAAGATCGGGCCGATCGGGGTGGGGCTGGACGGACTGCTGACCTGGATTCCCTGGGCCGGGGGGCTCTACAGTTCGGGCGCCGGGGTCGTGCTGTTGCTGGACGGCGTGAGGGCGCGATGCGCGCCCATGGTCCTGCTGGAAGCGACCATGGTCCTGCTGGCGGATCTGGCCATTGGCCTGGCGCCTGTCCCGGCAGGACTCGGGAAGCTGGCGGACGTGCTTTTTTCAGGCCACAAGTGGGCGGCTGACCTGATGCTGAAGCACATGGAAGAGACCATCTATTTTGAAGGCGCCCGCAAGGATGTGGTCAGTAGCCCCGAATACCGAGACATTCTGGCGCGCATCAGGGACGGCAAGGAGCGTCGGCGTGTGGTCTTCCTGGGCTAGGGCGCGGTCCTGTCCCTGCGCCTGCGGTCGGAGCTAGGCCCATGGCGGTGACGAAGGAGCAGGCCCACTACGCCTGGCGTGCGGCCGAGCGGATCAAACGCCTCTCTGACCGATTGGTGGGGGTAGGGCCGATCGGCCTTGGCCTGGATGGCATCCTCGCCTGGGTGCCGGTGGCTGGCACGGTCTATAGCGTCGGCGCCGGGGCCCTGCTGGTGTTCGAGGGTTTCCGGGGCGGCGCCTCGATCGTGACCCTGGCGCGGATGACCGCCTATCTGGCCTTCGACTCCGCCACCTCCACCGTTCCGGTGGCCGGTTGGGCGGTGGACACCCTGTTCCCCGGTCATCTGATGGCGGCCAAGGCGCTGCAGAAGGATATCGAGGCGCGACACGGCCCCTCGGCCCTGCCTGAGAGCTGGGACCGCAAGCGCCGGGCGCGGGCCGCACGCCGGGGCGTAAAGATCTGACACCGGAACTGATTGGCGGGTTTGCGCCAGATCAGCGACAGTGGCGTCGCGCCGCATGATGATGGCGGCCTTGTCCAACGCCAGAATCCCATGACCGACGCCGCCAAGGCCTCGAACCTCTATCTGCCCAAGCTGGCGACCATGCTGCGGGCCGGCTACGGGCTTGGCGACCTGCGGGCCGACGCCGTGGCCGGACTGACGGTGGCCATCGTCGCCCTGCCGCTATCCATGGCCATCGCCATCGCCTCGGGCGTGGGGCCGGAGCGGGGCCTCTACACAGCCATTGTCGGCGGTTTCCTGGTCTCCATGCTGGGGGGCAGCCGGTTCCAGATCGGCGGGCCGGCCGGCGCCTTCATCGTTCTGGTGGCCAGCACGGTTCATCTGCACGGGATCGAGGGGCTGGTCCTGGCCACCTTCCTGTCGGGGCTGATGCTGGCGGCCGGCGGCGTGCTGCGCCTGGGCAATCTGATCCGTCTGATCCCTGCGCCCGTCACGGTGGGCTTCACCGCCGGGATCGCGGTGATCATCCTGGTCAGCCAGGTGCGCGACCTGCTGGGCCTGACCCTGGCCGGCGGCGAGCCGGCGGAATTCGGGCCCAAGGTGGCGGCGCTCACCCAGGCCCTGCCGAGCGCGAACCCGCCGGCCGTGGCTGTGGCTGCGGTGGTGATCGGCCTGATCCTGGCGGTGCGGCGCTGGCGGCCGGCCTGGCCGGCCCTGCTGATCGCCGTCGGCCTGGCCTCGGCGGCGGCGGCTCTGCTCGCCCTGCCGGTGGAGACCATCGGCTCGAAGTTCGGCGGCATTCCGCGCACCCTGCCCATGCCGCATCTGCCGGACCTGTCGACGGCCAAGGTGCTGGCCATCCTGCCGGCGGCGGCGGCCTTCACCCTGCTGGGCGCCATCGAGAGCCTGCTCTCAGCCGTGGTGGCCGACGGCATGACCGGGCGGCGGCACCGGTCGAACATGGAGCTGGTCGCCCAGGGGATCGCCAATTCCGGCGCGGCCCTGTTTGGCGGCATGCCGGTGACCGGCACGATCGCGAGGACCGCGACCAATGTCCGGGCCGGCGCCCACAGCCCGGTGTCGGGCATGCTGCACGCCCTCTATCTGCTGGCCTTCATGCTGATCGCCGCGCCCCTGGCGGCCTATGTGCCCCTTGCCGCCCTGGCGGGCCTGCTGGCGGTGGTGGCCTGGAACATGGTGGAGAAGGCCGAGATCGCCCATCTGCTCCGGGAAAACCGCGGCGGGGCCGCCGTGATGGCGGTGACTCTGGCCCTGACCCTGGCCCACGACCTGATCGCCGGCATCGCCGCTGGCTGCGCCCTGGCCTTGGGTCTGGCGCTGGTTGGTCGCCGGGGTTGATCCGAATATGGGATAACCGGATAAATTAGCCCATATTTGGGATAGTGTATGCCATTCGCCCGTTGTAGGGTGTAGGCATGATCGCACAAGCTGAGCCTCTATTGGAGCTCCTCGCCCCAGCGACCCACGCCGTGGTCATGGGCGACCTGGTGTCGAGCGAGGACACGGATTCGGTCGAGGCGTTGCACAGCCGGTTCAACGCTGCGGTCCAATGGGCCAATGGGGAACACCAGCCCAGGATCGTCTCGCCTCTGACCATCACCCTGGGAGACGAATTCCAGGGGCTTTGCGTCAGCTTGCAAGCGGGCCTGCGCCTGGTGCGGGACCTGAGGGCGTGGCTCCTTATGGCCGACATCGACTGCCGGTTCGTGCTGGGGTCGGTGCGGTTGCAGACACCAGTGAACCCGACGCAGGCCTGGAACATGATGGGCCCCGGCCTCGCCGCCAGCCGCCAACGACTGGGGGACAAGCGCGATGGCAACGCCTATCGCTTCGAACTGCGCGGAGAACCGGAGGTCCAGGCCCTGCTGGAGGCCGTCGGGTCGGGGCTGACCGCGATCGAGGACGGCTGGACCGCCCGCCAACGGCAAGTGGTGCTGGCCTTGCGCGGAATGGCCGCCGCTGACCTGGCCGAGCAGCTCAGGATGTCGCCGCAGACCCTCTACAAGATCCGACGGGCAGGTCGGTATGATCTCTATGAACGCCAGTGGGCGGCGCTTGAGGCCATGGCCGCAAGGCTCGACCGGGCGCTGGGTCTCACATGAGCGCCGCCCTTTTCCATAGCCTCGGCGCGTCGCTGGTCGCCCTGTTGCTGCTGACCTGGGGCGGCAACCTGGCCTGCAAGCTTTTGCTGCGCTGGAGCGGCCTGAGTGCGGCTCGGATCGCCGCCGATGGCGGAGCGTCCCCGGCGGAAACCCCTTCGACCGCACAGCAGCCCAGAGTCGGCCGGGTGATCGGCGACCTGGAGCGGCTGACCATCGCCGCGGGCCTGCTGCTCGGCGCGTGGGAGGTCCTGGTGGCCGTGGTGGCCCTGAAAAGCGTGGCCCGCTTCAAGGACCTGGAGGAGAAGCTGAACGCCGAATACTTCCTGGTCGGCTCGCTGTTCAGCGTGCTGTGGGCGGTGGTCGTGACCTTCGCCTGGCGCGCCTATGACGCCCGGTGGGGACTGGACCTCGCCGCCAGTCTTCCCGGGCTGTGACCATCAGCTTCGGACGGCGTCCAGCTGGGCGTAGCCCAGTTCCTCGTTGAGGCGCTCCAGCACCTCGATGGCGCATTCGGGGACCACCGTGCCGGGCGGGAAGATGGCGGCGACGCCCATGTCGGTCAGGGCGGCGAAGTCTTCCGGCGGGATCACGCCGCCGACCACCACCAGGATGTCGGGGCGGCCCAGGCGGGCGAGTTCGGCCTTGAGCTCGGGCACCAGGGTCAGGTGGCCGGCGGCGAGCGAGCTTGCGCCCACCACATGGACCTTCTGCTCCACGGCCAGGGCCGCAGCCTCGGCGGGGGTCTGGAAGAGGTCGCCGATCTCCACCTCGAAGCCGAGATCAGCAAAGCCCGAAGCGATCACCTTCTGGCCGCGGTCGTGGCCGTCCTGGCCCATCTTGGCGATCAGCACCCGGGGCTTGCGGCCGTCGGCGGCGGCAAACGCGCCGACCATGGCCTTGGCCTTCAGGGCCGCGGGCGTCTCGCCGGCCTCGCGCAGATAGACGCCCTTGACCGCATCGGCCTTGGCCTTGTGGCGATCGAACACCTTCTCCAGGGCGTAGCTGATCTCGCCCACCGTAGCCTTGGCCCGCGCGGCCTCTACAGACAGGGCCAGCAGGTTGCCGGTCCCGGCGGCGCCGGCGGTGAGCGCGTCCAGGGCGGCTTGGACGGCGGCGGGATCACGGTCGGCCTTCAGGCGGGCCAGCTTCTCGAGCTGGCTCTGGCGGACGGCGGAGTTGTCGACCTTGAGGACCGGGATCTCGTCGAGGTCGCCGGAGCGGTAGCGGTTGACGCCGACCACAGTCTGGCGGCCGGAGTCGATGCGGGCCTGGGTCCGGGCGCTGGCCTCTTCGATGCGGCGCTTGGGCAGGCCGTCCTCGATGGCCTTGGCCATGCCGCCCAGGGCCTCGACCTCGGCGATGTGTTCCCGCGCCCGGGCGGCGAGGTCGGCGGTCAGGCGCTCGACATAATAGGACCCACCCCAGGGGTCGATGACCCGGGTCTGGCCGCTTTCCAACTGCAGGAAGAGCTGGGTGTTGCGCGCGATGCGGGCGGAGAAATCCGTGGGCAGGGCCAGCGCCTCGTCCAGGGAATTGGTGTGCAGGCTCTGGGTCTGGCCGCCGGTGGCCGCCATGGCCTCGACGCAGGTGCGGGCGACATTGTTGTAGACGTCCTGGGCCGCCAAGCTCCAGCCGCTGGTCTGGGTGTGGGCCCGCAGGGACAGCGAGCGGGGGTCCTTGGGCGCGAACTCGGCCTGCATGAGTTCGGCCCAGAGCAGGCGCCCGGCCCGCTGCTTGGCGATCTCCATGAAGGCGTTCATGCCGGCGTTCCAGAAGAAGGACAGGCGCGGGGCGAACTTGTCGACGCTCATGCCGGCGGCGACGCCCGCGCGGACATATTCGATCCCGTCGGCCAGGGTGTAGGCCAGCTCCAGGTCCAGCGTCGCTCCGGCTTCCTGGATGTGATAGCCGGAAATGGAGATCGAGTTGAACCTCGGCATCTCCGTCGAAGTGTATGAAAAGATGTCGGAAATGATCCGCATCGAAGGGGCTGGCGGATAGATGTAGGTGTTGCGGACCAGGAACTCCTTGAGGATGTCGTTCTGGATGGTCCCCGACAGCTTGGCCGCCGGCACGCCCTGTTCCTCAGCCGCCACGATATAAAGGGCCAGGATCGGCAGGACGGCGCCGTTCATCGTCATGGACACGCTCATCTGATCGAGCGGGATCCCGTCGAACAGGGTGCGCATGTCCAGGATGGAGTCGATGGCGACGCCCGCCATGCCTACATCGCCGGCCACCCGCGGATGGTCGGAGTCGTAGCCCCGGTGGGTGGCGAGGTCGAAGGCCACCGACAGACCCTTCTGACCCGCCGCCAGGTTGCGGCGATAGAAGGCGTTGGAATCCTCGGCCGTGGAGAAGCCCGCATACTGGCGGATGGTCCACGGATTGGTGGCGTACATGGTCGGATAGGGGCCGCGCAGGAAGGGCGCCAGGCCCGGAAAGCCATCCAGGCCGCTGAGGCCCGCGATGTCGGTGGGGCCATAGGATGGGGCGACATCAATCCCCTCGGGCGTGGGCCACGGCGCGGCGGCCAGGGCCTGGCCCTTTGGCGCAGGGCGCTCGGCGTCGAAGGCCACTTCGGTGAAGTCAGGAAAGGCGCTCATCGGGCGGCCCCTTCGGCATTGGGGGTCTCGAAGGGTTCAGACAGGCGCTGAGGGGCCAGCGGCGGGCAGCGGCCGTCGGGGCCCGGCAGGCGTGGGGAGGGCGCCGTGACAGGCGCCCCGGGAACGGTGTCCACCTCGACCGGCTCGTCCTTGGCCGGGGGGAAGGCGGTGACGCCGACAATGGCCGGCTCACCGAGATCGGCGCGGGCCGCGCAGGTCGTTTCTACCTCGGCGGCGATGTGGCCGGCGGTGAGCGCGGACACCACGCCGCCCAGGCCCTCGGTCACCTGGAAGGCGGACCAGGCCGCGCGGGCGATCTGGTCGGTGAGGGCCTCCACATAGCCTGAGCCGGCGGCCGGATCGATGACGCGGGCGATATGGGCCTCTTCCATCAGCACCAGTTGGGTGTTGCGGCTCTGGCGTCGCGCCAGTGGCGAAGGCCGGCCAAGGGCGTCGGTGAAGGCGCCCAGGACGATGGCGTCGGCCCCGCCGACGGCCGCGCCAAAACCGGCCGAGGTCAGCCTGAGCATATTGGTCCAGGGATCGCGGCGAGTCAGCATGCGGCGCGAGGACCGGGCCTCGATCCGGGCCGGGACATCCAGGCCGCAGGCGCCGGTGAGCCTGGCCCAGACCAGGCGGGCGGCCCGCAGCTTGGCGATGGTCAGGAAATAGTCGGCCTCGGCGGCGAGGCCCAGGGTGATACGGGCGAAGGCTTCATCCATGGCCATGCCGGCCCGGACCATGGCCTTGGCGTAGGCCAGCGCGCTGGCGGCGGCGAAGGCCACCTCGCAGGCGGCCCCGCCGCCAGCCTCATGGACTGCCGCGCCTGAGGCCAGGAAGAGCTGGGCCTGGGGATAGGTCAGGGCATGGCGGGCGGCCGCGCCGGCGGCGGCGAAGAGGTGGGCCTCGATGGGGCCGGGGCTGGCGCCGCTCTGGGCGAAGGCGCTCAAGGGATCGAGGTGGAACCGCAGGAGGGCGCCAGGGGAGGCCTTGGCCACCCCGCTCAGCCAGTCGGCGGCGATGGTCCCCAGAAAGCCGGCGTCCAGGGCCACGGGGGCGAGTTCCAGGATCACGCCTTGAAGAACCCGGGCGAGGTCTTCGGTCGAGCCTGCGGCCACGCCGGCCTCGCCGGTGGGATCAAGGCCGATGAGGACCGAGGCGGCTCCGCCTTCCAGGTCGGCCAGGATGTCGGCATTGGCCCGAGCCGGGTCGGGATGGCAGGTGACGACGCGCAGGTCCCAGGCGCGATCAGGGTCGAAGGGCCGGCTGGGGACCGGCCCGCCCGCGCCTGCGCCATAGAGCGGCGCGATGGTCAGGCCGTCGGCGGTTGTGGTGGTGAGGCTCTCCGGGGGCCTGTCGCCCAGGGTCTTGAGCACAAGGGCGCGCCAGTCTTCGGCGCTGGCCGGCGGAAATTCCACGGCGGGGGAAGCGTTCTGGACCATCCCCCCTGTGATGAGCCGTGGGCGCGGGAAGCGTCAAGGGCGCCGCAACGGCGCCTGAGGCGAGTTTATGGGAACGGTCTCGGTGGAGTTTTGTTGTCGAAGGGCAAACTGCACTGGGGAGATCGATGGACAACATGCAATTCTATCGGGCGGGCGATCTGCTGGCCTTCTGGGGGCCACGGGTTCTGGCCGCCCTCTTGATCATTGTGGTGGCGCATTTCGTCGCCAAGGCGGTCCAGTGGGGGATGGCCAAGCTGATCGACCGGTTCCCGGGCGCTGCGAGCCACAACCGCGACCTGCCGCCGAAGGAAACCCTGGGCTATCAACTCGGCCAACTCGGCTACTGGCTCGTCCTGCTGATCGGGGTGATCGCCGCCCTCAGCGTTGTCCAGCTGACGGGTGTGGTGGGCCCCCTCAACGCGCTGACCGTCGGCGTTCTGTCCTATGTGCCGAACCTGATCGGCGCGGCGGTCATCTTCTTCGTCGGCCTGGTGATCGCCACCTTGGCGCGTCGGGTTGTCGAGGCTGGCCTCGGCGCTGCAAGGGTTGACCACTGGCTGGATCGCGCCGGGCTCGGTCGTCTGACCGGGGCTGCTGGTCTGGCCCGCACCGCGGGTCTGCTGGTTTTCGTCCTGATCATCATCCCGGTGACGATTGCGGCGTTGGAGCAACTGGGAGTCGCCGCGATTTCCGACCCAGCCGTCGCGGTGCTGGCCGTCGTGCTGGACGCCATCCCGCGGGTCCTGGCCGCAGCCATCGTCCTGGCCATCGCCTTTGTGATCGGCCGCTGGGTGGCGGGCTTGATTGAGCAGATCCTGCCGTCCCTCGGCTTTGACCGCAGCCTCCAGGGACTGTGGACGGCGGGGGCGACCACGCCTGTCACGCCGGCGCCGAACCCCTTTGTTCCGCCCGCGGACCCTGTGTCCAACCCGCACCCGGCGCCGGCGGCTCCGGCCAGCGCGACATATCTCGGCGGGGTGAGTGTCCTGACCCCCTCGAAGGTCGTGGCCCGCATTGTCCTGGCGGCGATCATGCTGTTCTCGGCCATCGAGGCGGCGCGGCTGCTCTCCTTCCTGGCGATCGCTGCGATGCTGGAAGAGGTGGTCCGCCTGGGTGGCCAGGTCATTTTCGGCGGCGTGATCATCACGATCGGCGTGCTCTTGGGGAACTTCCTGGCCCGGGTGATCGATCGTTCCACCGGCGGGGCGGGCGGCTTCGCCTCCACCATCGTGCGGTGGGCGACCATCGCCCTGGCCACGGCGATGGGCCTGCGGTTCATGGGAATCGCCGATGAGATCGTTGTCCTCGCCTTCGGCCTGATCCTGGGGTCGGCGGCGGTGGCCGCGGCGATCGCGTTTGGCTTTGGCGGCCGCGAAACCGCCCATCGCCTGTTGGAGCGCTGGACCCGCAAGGCCGAGCGGGAAGGGGGGCCGCCCCCCGTCTGATCACGGCCTGGCTGAAAAAACAGAGCCCTCTCCCGGCGACGGGGGAGGGTTCTTGCTTGTGAGGACGACGGGTTTTTGCTTACACTGTAAATAGAACGCTGACTTGAAGGAAACGACCCATGGCCCTGCCGCCCATTCTCCGTGATCGCCTGCGCCTGCCGGTCATCGCCTCGCCCCTGTTTATCATCTCGAACCCGGACCTGGTGATCGCCCAGTGCAAGGCCGGCATCGTCGGCTCGTTTCCGGCGCTCAACGCCCGGCCGGCGAGCCAGCTGGACGAATGGCTGGCCCAGATCACCGAGGAACTGGCGGCCTGGGACGCCAAGAACCCGGACCTGCCCTCGGCGCCCTTCGCAGTGAACCAGATCGTGCACAGGACCAATGACCGGCTGGAGCATGATGTGGAGATGGCGGCCAAGTACAAGGTGCCGATCATCATCACCTCCCTGGGCGCGCGGGAGGATGTGAACCAGTCGGTGCATGCCTATGGCGGCATCGTCATGCATGACGTGATCAATGACCGCTTCGCCCGCAAGGCGGTGGAGAAGGGGGCCGACGGCCTGATCCCGGTGGCCGCCGGCGCCGGCGGCCATGCCGGAGCGCTGTCGCCCTTCGCCCTGATCCAGGAGCTGCGGACCTGGTTCGACGGACCCATCGCGCTCTCGGGCGCCATCGCCAATGGGGCGGCGATCCTGGGCGCCCAGGCCATGGGGGCGGACCTGGCCTATATCGGCTCGGCCTTCATCGCGACCAAGGAGGCCAATGCCGCCCAGGGCTACAAGGATATGATCGTCGAGAGCTCGGGCGAGGACATCGTCTATTCGAACCTCTTCACCGGGGTGCACGGCAACTATCTGCGGCCCTCGATCATCGCCGCGGGCCTGGACCCCGACAATCTGCCGGAAGCCGATCCGTCAAAGATGAACTTCGGCTCGGGCGGCAACACCAAGGCCAAGGCCTGGAAGGACATCTGGGGCTGTGGCCAGGGCATCGGCGCGGTGGAGGAAATCCTCGGCGCCGGCGAGCTGGTGGCCAAGCTGGCCGCCGAATACGAGGCGGCCAAGGCCTCCCTGGCGGAAAAGACCTCGTTCACCGCCGGCCGGGTGCTGATGGCGGCGGAGTAGTATCCCACCGCCAAGGGGGCTCAGCGCTCCAGGGCGAACTGCACCGAGAGGCTGACGCCCACCGAGACCTCGCCGGGTTGCACCGGGGCCATCGGGGGCGGGGGCGGGGCCGCAGGCATGGCCCCGCCATAGCTCTGGCCGGTCACCACGATGGACTGGAGGTCGCGCTGCATCGGGTAATAGCCGCCGCCCTCGCTGATGGTGAGTAGCCGGGCCGTGCGGAAGCCAGCCTGGCGGGCATAGAGATCGGCCCGGGCGCGGGCCTTCTGCAGGGCGTCGGCGCGGGCCTCGTCGGCGGCGGCGTCGGGCTGTTCGACGCTGAAATGGGGACCATCCACCTGATTGGCGCCGGCGCTCACCATGGCGTCCATCAGGCGACCCATCTCGGCGATGCGCCTCAGCTTCACCGTGACGGTATTGCGGGCTTCATAGCCGATGATGCTGGGCGCCTCCGGCGCCATCACCTCAGTCGTCCCGTCCTGGCTGCGGACGGGCTGAGGGTAGTGATACTGCGGCTGCAGGGTGAGCGCCGAGGTCTGGATGTCCCGCTCAGCGACGCCGGCGCGGCGCAGGGCGGCGACCACGGCGTTCATTCGCGCAGTGTTGGCCCTCATGGCCTCAGCGGCGGACTTGGCCTGGGCCACGACCCCGGCGTTGAACATGGCGAGATCCGGCGCGCGGTCGGAGCGGCCCTCGGCGGTGATGTTGACGATGGGCGTTTCCGTCGCGATCGCGCGGATGGGCTCGGGCGTCTGGGCCACCGCGCTTGAGGCGATGAGGGCGGCGGCGAGGGCGGTGGCTGTGGCGGTAGCTGTCATGGGGATCCTCCTGCTACCAAACGCAGACCGGCCATTTCAGTTTGGAAGCCGAGCGAGCTTCGAGAGGGTTCCAGGCGCTAGGCTTGGAATGAGGGGGGAGAGGGTCTCGGCGCTTAGGCCAGGAGCTGAGTAGGGACGCCGAGCGCCGGGCCGGCCTGGGCCAGGCGGATGTCCAAGGTTTGGACAACGGCGCCGGCGTTGGACGCCGCAGCCAGATGAAGGGCGTCGCCGGCGCGGAGGCCGAGTTGGTGCTGGTCCACGAACCTGGCGGCGGCCTGGAACTGTGTGCTGGCCACGGGAACCAGGATGAAGCTCTCGGCGACGAGGCCGCGAAACAAAGCCAGCGATGCGGCGCGTTGGTCTAGGTCGATCTGGCCGGTCCGCAGCTTGATCGACAAGGCCGAGGAGACCTCGGTCACCGTCCAGTCGCTGATCAGCAGGTCGCCAGGACTTTGGGCCGCAAGCCAAGCCTGAGCCCGCGCCGTCGCGGCTTCATTGGAGAGCGCCGCGATGATCACCGAAGTATCGACATAGGCCCTCAATAGCGTTCGCCATCGCGCAGGGCGCGCACGAGGTCGGCAGCATCCTGGGTGGCTGGGGCCATGGCCTGAGTCAGCGCGTGGAGGGCGGCCAGATCGACGGCCTTTCGGGGCTGGTCAGACGCCGTCAGGCGGGCGACGCGCTTGCCGCGACGGGTGATCTCAATGGACTCGCCGGCTTCCACCCGGTCCACCAGTTCGCTGAGGTGGGCCTTTGCGTCGGCGAGGCTTACGGCACTCATGGGCGGCTCCTGACTATCTAGATAGTCATATAGCACTTTGATGCGTTCATTGCCAGCGCGTCTCAACTTCCCGTCGAGGTGTAGCGCCTGATGCCGGCGCGCCAGGCGAGGAAGGACACGCTTAGGAAGAGGAAGCCCATGGCCGGGGCTGTGGGCAGCCACCAGTCGGGGGCGCCCAGGGGATCGGGCTGTTCCAGGATCGCCAGGACCGGATAGTAGGCCACGCAGCCGAGCGGCACGACGAAGATCAGGAAGTTCCGGAACCAGCCGGCGTAGAGGCTCAAGGGAAACTGGGCCGCCTGGATGCCGCCATAGGT
>NZ_JAUSBZ010000149.1 GCF_030651755.1 Phenylobacterium sp.
CGGCGCCACCCCTTCATGTACTTCGCGGCCCTGCCTGTATCGGTCGCCTATTTCCTGCTGTGGAATCCGCCGGTGGGCTGGAGCGACCACGCCATCGTCATCTGGCTGGTGGCCTGTCTGTTGACGGTTCGTCTCTTCGACACCTTCTTTGAGCTCCCCTCCTCGGCCCTCGCCCCGGAACTGACCCGGGACTACAATGAGCGCACCAGCCTGATCTCCATGCGCGCCTTCTTCACCGTGGTGGGGGGGCTCGGCATGACCGTGGCGGCCTATCAGTATTTCCTGGCCGAAAACCCCGACGGCTCCGGCGGCATCCTGGCGCGGGAGGGCTACTTGGCCTTCTCGGCGGTCTCGGCGATCCTGATCTTCGTCGTCATCCTGGTCTCCACGGCCGGAACGCACAGCCGCATTCCCTATCTGAGCCGGCCGCCGACGCGAAAAATCACCATCAAGGCCATGACCCGGGAGGTGCTGCACACTCTCAATAACCGGGCCTTCGTCATCGCCACCCTGACTGGCATGTTCATCGCCGTGGCCGCAGGCTCGAAGAACGGCCTGGAAATCTATTTCGCCCTCTATTTCTGGGAGCTGACCCAGAGCCAGTTGGCCATCCTCACCGCCGTGAGCGTCGCAGGCAGCCTCGGCGGGGTCGTGGTCGCGCCCCACATCGCCCGCGCCCTGGGCAAGAAGCGTGGCGCCATCCTGATGTTCGCCAGCGCCCTGGCCGTGGGCATCACGCCCATCACTCTGCGGCTCATGGGACTGATGCCCCCCAATGGGACCGACCTGCTGTTCTGGATCCTGCTGATCGAGACCTTCTTCAATTCCGGCATGGCGGTGGCCACTGGGGTGATGCTGGTCTCCATGGTCGCCGATGTTGTGGAGGACGCCGAGGTCAAGACCGGTCGCCGCTCCGAAGGCCTGCTGATGTCGGCCGACAACCTGTTCAAGAAGATCGTCTCGGGCGTCGGCATCTTCATCGCCGGCGCCGTTCTCAGCCTGGTCAGCTTCCCCGAGGGCGCCGCCCGCGGCGGGGTGGAGCCAGAGATCCTTCAGAATATGGGCCTGATCTACCTGCCCCTGGTGACCCTGCTCTACGGCATGGGAATTGTCTGCCTGTCCCTGTTCAACATCGACAAGGCCAAGCACGAGGACAATCTGCGCATCCTCGATGAGGCCGGCGCCAAGGCGAGTCTCGCCGCCCAGGACGCCCGCGACGCCAACGCTGCCGGCCTGTCTGGGGAGGTGACGCCGCCCCTGGGCTCCAAGGCCTGATAGGGGAACATCGTGACCGACCACAACGCCACAGCCCCGGCCAGCGCCGACCGTCGTCTGAGCCTGACCACCCGGATCCTCTATGGCGCCGGGGGCGCGGCCAGCGCGATCAAGCAGCGGGGCCTCTCGACCTTCCTGCTGCTGTTCTACAATCAGGTGATCGGCCTGCCGCCGCAGATGGTCTCTACGGCCATCATGTTCGCCTTGATCTTCGACGCCTTCGTCGACCCGATCGTAGGCCAGGTGTCAGACAACTTCCGCTCCCGCTGGGGGCGCCGACACCCGTTCATGTACTTTGCAGCCCTGCCGGTGGCGGTCGCCTTCTTCCTGATCTGGAATCCTCCCCCCGGATGGGAGCACGCCCAGATCTTCGGCTACATGCTGGCCTGCCTGCTGGTGATCCGGCTGTTCGACACCTTCTTCGAGCTGCCTTCGGCCGCCCTCGCCCCCGAACTGGCCAAGAACTATGACGATCGCACCAGCCTGATCGCCTTGCGCTCCTTCTTTGGAGTCGCCGGGGGGCTCAGCATGACGCTTCTGGCCTATCAGGTCTTCCTCCGGGAGGGTCCCGGGGGTACGGGCGGCGTCTTGGCTCGGGATGGCTATTTCAACTACGCGCTCTGCGCGGCCGTACTGATCTTTATCCTCATCCTCGTGTCGACGGCCGGCACCCACAAGTACATTCCCGAACTGCGCAAGCCACCGACCCGAAAGATCACCTTCATGGGCATGGCCCGTGAAGTGGCCCACACCCTGAACAACCGCTCCTTCGTGGTTCTGACCATTTCGGGGGTGTTCATGTCCATGTCTCTGGGGGTCAAGGGCGGGCTTGAACTCTACTTCTTCCTCTATTTCTGGGAGCTGACCCAGACCCAGCTGTCCCTGCTCACCGTGGCCGGGGTGATCGCCAGCGTCATGGGCGTATCCCTGGCGCCCAAGGTGGCGGCCAAGATGGGTAAGCGGAACGGCGCCATCACCATGTTCGCCGGCGCGGTCGTCGCCCTCCTGGGCCCGATCGCCCTGCGCCTGATCGGATGGATGCCCGCCAACGGCACCGATCTCTTGTTCTGGATCCTGTTCGTCGACGTGATCGCCAATGGGGCCATGGCCATGATGACCGGGGTGATGCTGGCCTCGATGATCGCCGACGTGGTCGAGGATTCGGAGGTCAAGACCGGCCGCCGCTCCGAGGGCCTGCTGTTCTCCTTCGACAACCTCTTCAAAAAGGTGGTTTCCGGCGTCGGGGTGTTCGTCTCCGGCGCCGTGCTGGCGTTTGTCGCCTTCCCGCAGAACGCCGTCCGCGGCGGGGTCGATGATGAGGTCTTGCGCAACATGGCCCTGATCTATCTGCCCACCCTATTGTTCTTCTACGCCATCGCCATCGGCTGCCTGTTCATGTTCAAGATCGACAAGGCCGCCCACGAGGAGAACCTGCGCAAGCTGGAGGAGACCGCCCTGCGCGCCCAGGCCGCCGGGGGAACGACTCCGGCCGGCCCCAACGCGCCGCCAGTCACAGGCTCCTGATCGCCAAGCGGCCCGGCTAAACAGACGCGCATCGGGGCTGCGGCCTTGCCCGCAGCCCCCGTGGCGACATAGATGCGGTGAGGCCTCCGTGGCCTCACAGTTCTGTCCGCGTGGGCCGGCCCTCAGCCTGCGCGCTTGGCCGAGGAGCCCCCGTGAGCAGCAGCGCCGTTCGTCCCCTGCCCAAGAAGCTCAGCATGCCGACCAAGCTGTTCTACGGCTTCGGCACGGTCGCCTTCGGCGTCAAGGACCAGGGCTTCTCCTACCTGCTGCTGATCTTCTACAATCAGGTCATCGGCATGCCGGCCCACATGGTGGGCCTGGTGATCATGATCGCCATGATCTTTGACGCCATCTCAGACCCCCTGATCGGCCAGGTCTCGGACAACTGGCGGTCCAGATGGGGCAGGCGCCACCCGTTCATGTACGCCTCGGCCATCCCGGTGGCGATCACCTACGGCCTGTTGTGGAACCCGCCTGCGCTCTCTCAGACGGGCCTGTTCTTCTATCTGCTGGTGGTCGCGGTGATGATCCGCACCTTCATCACCCTCTATGAAATTCCCTCCACGGCGCTCGCCGCGGAACTGACCTCCGACTATGACGAGCGCACCAAGGTGCTGAGCTACCGGTACTTCTTCGCCTGGTGGGGCGGGCTGACCATGACCCTGCTGGCCTTTCAGGTCTTCCTGCGGCCCAGCGCCGAGCATCCCGTCGGCCAGCTCAACCCCGACGGCTATGTGGCCTATGGCCTGACGGCGGCCGGCGTCATGCTGGTCGCCATCCTCGTCTCATCGATCGGCACTCACCGACATATTCCCGACCTGGTCACCCCGCCCAAGCGCAAGCTGACCGCGGTTCAGGTGATGAAGGAGATGGCCGGCACCCTGTCCAACCGCTCCTTCCTGGTGCTGATCATGGCGGGCCTGTTCAACGCCATGGCGGGCGGCCTGGTCCTGTCCCTGAACCTCTATTTCAACACCTATTTCTGGGAGCTCTCGGCGGTCGAGATATCCCTGTTTGCTGTGGCCAACTTCATCTCCGCCGCACTCGCCTTCGGCCTGGCCGCACCCTTGTCCCTGCGCATGGGCAAGAAGAACGCCGCCCAGCTGGCCAAGGTGCTGTCCTTCTTCGTCGGCTCGGCGCCCATCACCCTGCGGCTGTTCGGCGTGTTCCCCGACAACGACAACCCGGTGATCATCCCGATCCTGTTCGTTCAGACCATGCTGTCGACGGCGCTCTCGATCACCGCCTCGATCCTGATCTCGTCGATGATCGCTGATGTGGTGGAGGATTCCGAGCTCAAGACCGGCCGCCGCTCAGAAGGGCTGTTTTTCGCCGCCGCCAGCTTCGTGAACAAGTCGGTCTCGGGCATCGGCATCTTCGCCTCCAGCATGATCCTGCTGGCCATCGCCTTCCCCCAGGGCGCGCGCCCCGGCGAGGTGCCCGAGGAGGTGATCCGCAATCTGGGAATGCTCTATGTGCCGCTGCTCGGCGCCCTGTTGGCGGCGGCGGTCGGCTTTGTCGCCTTCTACAGCATCACCCGGGACAAGCATGAGGCCTCGGTGCGGAAGCTGGCCGCCGAGGCGGGCGCCGACGGGATCGAGACCCCAGGCCCGCAGTAGCGCCGGGCTGAGCGCCCCCCGCCTCAGGCGCGGAATATGCCCATCAGCATGGGGCGCACGAACACCGCCGGCGCGGCCTTCTGCCGGACGCCCGGCACCCAGAAGGCCAGCTCAGCCCCGGCGTTCAGAGTCGCGGTGAGCATCTGAGCGGCGATGAAGGGATCCACCGGGCGGATGGAGCCCTCGGCGATGCCATCGGATATCATCGAGGCGAAGCGGTCGGAGACCCGATTGGAGTGTTGCACCATCTCCTCGCGGATCGCCTCCGGAAGCACGGTGAGGGCCGAGGAACGTAGCAACGGCCCATAGTCAGACAACTGGTACTCCGCCAGAGCCGCAGCCGCGCTGGAGAGCTTGCTCCACTGGTCGCCGTCCTTGGCCATGGCCAGCCTTTGAACCCGGCGCATCACCTCGAAACTGCGCTCAAAGCAGGCGACCACCAGGTCATCCTTGGCGTCGATGTGGTGGTAGAAGGACCCTTTGGTCACATTCAGCTCGGCGGAGATGCGGTCCACCGAGGCGCCGCGATAGCCATGGGTGTTGATCAGTCGCGTCGCCGCCCGCAGGAAGGCGTCCCGGCTCATCTCCTGCCCCTCGCCAGGGGCCAACTCGGCCATGGCCGGGGGCCTCGGCTCCCAGGCCGCCCCCTCGACAGCCAGGCCATTGAGCAGGATGTCGGCCATGCGCTGGCGGATCCGCGGGTAGTCCTCCGGATCGTATTTGGCTAGCCAGAAGGCGGACCAGGAAATCTGTTCCAGCAACATGTGGGTCCGGGCGGTGCGTCGACCTCGGGTCAGACCGGCCAGTTCCGGAGCCTCGAAGATCTGCCGCATCCGGCGGAAGGCCTTCATAAAGGCGGCGAACACCTCGCTGCGACGGGGCTGGCTCAAGGCTCGGATGTCCGACAGCACCGGCAGGGGCGGGGCGAGGCCCAGGGCCGTCTGCTGCAGGCGATCCAGATGCAGGTCGAAGATCCGCTCCAGGCGCACAGCCGGCTCCGCGCCGGCCTCGGCGCCTTCGGCCAGGTCCACCAGCCAGTCCACGCCACGCATCAGACAGGCGGCCGCCAGATCGTCCTTGCGCTTAAAATAGTAGGTCACACTGGTGGTCGAGAGACCAACAGCGGCCGCCGCCAGGCTAAGGGTCAGGCCTTTGACCCCCTTCTGGTTGAGGATCAGGGTCGCAGCGTCGAGAATATCCTCGCGCTTGCGCTCATATCGATCCGTCGCCCGGGCGGCGTTACGTTCGGCCATGGATATGGCGGCTCCTGATCCGCCGCCCCAGCGCAAGGAGACGCAGGGAGGGGGTTGTTCCATCTATCGAAACACAACGGCCGGCGCAAAGCGTGCGACGAGGTCGCCCCCCGGGACGGTCAGGCCGTCCCGGGGGGCGTGCGGCTCAACCGATGGCCCCCACCGTCGCCAGGGCCACGCCGCCATCGACGGCGATGGTCTCGCCGACCACATAGTTTCCGGCCCGGCTGGCCAGATAGATGGCGGCGCCGGCCATATCCTCGTCACGCCCGATGCGGCGGGCCGGGATCGCCTTGGCCACCGCATCCCCATGGTCGCGGGCGGTGCGGTTCATCTCCGAGGCGAAGGCGCCGGGCGCAATGGCGCTGACCACGATGTTGTCGGCGATCAGACGGGCCGCCAGCCGCCTTGTCAGATAGATCAGGCCCGACTTCGAGGCATGGTAGGAATAGGTGTCCTGCGGGTTCAGGCGGATGCCGTCGATCGAGGCGATATTGATCACCTTGGCCGGCTGGTCGTGGGTCCCGGCCTTCTTCAGGGCCACATGCAGGGCCTGGGTCAGGAAGAAGGGGGACTTGAGGTTCAGGTCCATCACCTTGTCCCAGCCGTGCTCGGGGAACTCCTCGAAGGGCGCGCCCCAGGCGGCGCCGGCATTGTTCACCAGGATGTCGAGCTTCTCTTCCCGCTCCTCAAGCGCCTTGGCGAGCGCCTGGCAGCCGGCGACCGACGACACGTCCTGCGGCAGGGAGATGCAGGTCCCGCCCCCTTGCGACAGCTCCTCGGCCGCGGCGTCGCAGGCGTCGGCCTTGCGTGACGAGATATAGACCTTGGCCCCTTGGGCCAGGAAGCCGGCGGCGATCATCTTGCCGATGCCGCGCGAGCCGCCGGTGACCAGGGCTGTACGCCCCTGGAGAGAGAAGAGATCGAGCGCCATGATGCGCCTCCTGTGCTTTGCGTTTCCCTTGCGCGACCGGCCCTTGGGTGGGGCCTGCCGCGCCGCGAAGGCCGGCGAGCCCGATTGACTCGCCCCCTTCCCGTCAGGCCTATAACACGCGTTTGAATCAGCCAGGTCGCCCGTCCGAGAAGCGGCCCCGTGGAAACTCTTGAGGACGCGCATGACCCAGATCAATCCGGTCACAGACCTGACCCTCGATGGCGATGTCGCCGTCATCACCCTGAACTCGCCGCCGGTGAACGCCCTTTCGTCGGCCGTCCGCCAGGGCCTGTTCGACGCCTTCACCCAGGCCAACGCCGAGGCGGCCGCCAAGTCGATCGTGCTGATCTGCGATGGCCGCACCTTCATCGCCGGCGCCGACATCACCGAGTTTGGCGGCGCCATGACCGGCGCCTCCCTGCCCCAGGTGCAGGACGCCATCGAAGGCTCCACCAAGCCGGTGATCGCCGCCATTCACGGCACCGCGCTTGGCGGCGGGCTGGAAGTGGCGCTCTGCGCCCACTACCGCGTGGCCGTGCCCTCGGCCCGCCTGGGCCTGCCGGAAGTCAATCTGGGCCTGCTGCCCGGCGCCGGCGGCACCCAGCGCCTGCCCCGTGTCGTCGGTGTTGAGACCGCCCTGGCCATGATGACCTCGGGCCGCCATGTGCCGGCCAAGGAAGCCAAGGCGCTGGGACTCGTCGATGAACTGGTCGAAGAGGGCCAGCTGCGGGAGGCCGCCCTGGCTTTCGCCAGCAAGGTGGTGGCCGAGGGCAGGCCCCTGGCCAAGATCCGCGACCAGAACGAGAAGCTTGAGGCCGCCAAGGGCAAGCCCGAGATCTTCGAAGCCTTCCGCAAGGCCAATGCGCGAAAGTTCCGCGGCTTCCTGGCCCCGGAATACAACATCCGCTGCATCGAGGCGGCCGTGAACCTGCCTTTCAATGAAGGGCTGGAGGTCGAGCGCAAGCTGTTCCTGGAGCTGATGAGCGGTTCGCAGTCAGCGGCCCAGCGCTACGCCTTCTTCGCCGAGCGCCAGGCCCAGAAGATCCCCGACGTAGCCGACGACACCCCGATCATCCCGGTGAACAAGGTCGGCATCATCGGCGCCGGCACCATGGGCGGCGGCATCGCCATGAACTTCGCCAATGTCGGCATCCCGGTGGTGCTGACCGAGGTCAAGCAGGAGGCCCTGGACCGGGGTCTGGCCACCATCCGCAAGAACTATGAGCGCACCGCCTCCCGCGGCGGCATCACGGCGGAACAGGTCGAGGAGCGCTGCGCCCTGATCACCGGCTCGTTGGAGATGGAGTCGCTGGCCGACGTCGACCTCGTCATCGAGGCGGTGTTCGAGCGCATGGACATCAAGAAGGACATCTTCACCAGGCTGGACGCCATCTGCAAACCCGGCGCGATCCTGGCCACCAACACCTCGGGTCTCAACATCGACGAGATCGCCGCGGTCACCAAGCGTCCGGAAAGCGTCATCGGCCTGCACTTCTTCTCGCCGGCCAATGTGATGAAGCTGCTGGAGATCGTCCGCGCTGACCACACCAGCAAGGAGGTGATCGCCACCTCGATGAAGCTGGCCAAGAAGATCGGCAAGGTCGCCGTCCTGGTGGGCGTCTGTCCTGGCTTCGTCGGTAACCGCATCCTCGGCCAGCGTCAGCGCGAGGCGCAGAAGCTGGTCATGGAAGGCGCCATGCCCTGGGACATCGACCGGGTGCTCTATGATTTCGGCTTCCCCATGGGCCCCTTCGCCATGAGCGACCTGGCGGGCCTCGACATCGGCTGGGTCAAGGAACGCTCCAAGGGCGAGAGCATCCGCGACGTTCTGTGCGAAATGGACCGCCGGGGCCAGAAGACCGGCGCGGGCTACTACGACTATGACGAGGCCCGCAACGCCAAGCCCTCGCCGGTGACCGAACAGGTGATCAAGGACTTCATCGTCAAGACCGGCGCCAATCCCCGGGACGTTTCCGACGAGGAGATCCTGGAGCGCTGCATCTATCCGATGATCAATGAGGGCGCGAAGATCCTCGAAGAGGGCAAGGCCATCCGGCCGTCCGACATCGATGTGGTCTGGCAGAACGGCTATGGCTGGCCCGTCTATCGCGGCGGTCCCATGTGGTACGGCGACCATGTCGGCCTGCCCAAGGTCCTGGCCAAGATGCAGGAGTTCCACGCCAAGATGGGGGACCAGTTCAAACCCTCGCCCCTGCTGGAAAAGCTCGTCGCCGAAGGCAAGTCCTTCAAGGACCTCTAAGACACCTCCCCGAACATCAAGAGAAGCAGGATCATTCCATGCGTGAAGCTGTCATCGTCTCCGCCGCGCGGACCCCCATCGGCAAGGCCTATCGCGGCGCCTTCAACAACACCACCGCCCCCACCCTGGGCGGCCACGCCATCGCCGCGGCCGTCGCCCGGGCCAAGATCGATCCGGCCGAGATCGACGACGTGGTGATGGGCGCGGCCCTGCAGCAGGGCACGACCTCGCAGAACATCGGCCGCAACGCCGCCCTGCGGGCGGGCCTGCCCAACACCGTCTCGGGCATGTCCATGGACCGCCAGTGCTCGTCGGGCCTGATGGCCGTAGCCACGGCCGCCAAGTACATCACCCATGACGGCGCCCCGATGGCGATCGGCGCTGGCCTGGAGTCCATCTCGCTCGTGCAGAACGACAAGATGAACCTGTTCCGCGCCCGGGACGAATGGCTGGCCGAGCATGTGCCGGAACTGCAGACCTCGATGATCGAGACCGCCGAGATCGTCGCCGACCGCTACAAGATCAGCCGCGAGGCCCAGGACGAATACGCCCTGCAGTCCCAGCAGCGCACCGCCCAGGCCCAGGCCGAAGGCCGGTTCGCCATGGAAATCGTGCCGATGACCACCACCATGATGGTCTTCGACAAGGCCACCGGCCAGGCCTCGGAAAAGGAAGTCACCATCGCCCAGGACGAGGGCAACCGTCCCCAGACGACGCTGGCTGACCTGCAGAAGCTGCAGCCGGTCTTCAAGGGCGGCCGCTATGTCCAGGAAGGCAAGTTCGTCACCGCCGGCAACGCCAGCCAGCTGTCGGACGGCGCCGCGGCCCTGGTGCTGATGGAAGCCAAGGAAGCCGAGAAGCGCGGCCTGGAGCCCCTGGGCGCCTATCGCGGCATGGCCGTGGCCGGCTGCGGGCCGGAAGAAATGGGCATCGGCCCGGTCTTCGCCATTCCCAAGCTGCTGGCCCGCAACGGCCTGAAGATCGACGACATCGACATCTGGGAGTTGAACGAAGCCTTCGCCTCGCAGCTGCTCTATTGCCGCGACACCCTGGGCATTCCCAATGACAAGCTGAACGTCTCGGGCGGCGCCATCTCCATCGGCCACCCCTACGGCATGACCGGCGCCCGCTGCACGGCGCACATCATGTACGAAGGCAAGCGCCGCGGGGCCAAGTACGGCGTCGTCACGATGTGCGTCGGCGGCGGCATGGGCGCGGCGGGCCTGTTCGAGATCTTCTAGGCTCGACCCTACGCCAGCAACCAATCAGGGGCCGCTCCATCCGGGGCGGCCCCTTTTTTGTTGCGCGCCGAGTCCGGGGCGCCCCGGCGGCGTAGATTTTTCTGCGAATTATTTGCAACTAAGTCTTCCGCTCGGCCATTGATACGCTATATGCAAATCGTCGCCACGAAAGGCTGAGACGATGAAGAAGACCGCCGCCAAGACCCTGACCTACAGCCTCATGCACCTGATCGTGGCCTTCGCCGTGGCCTACGTACTCACCCGGGATTGGCGGGCGGCCCTGGCGATCGGCATGGTCGAGCCCATATTCCAGACCATCGCCTTCGTCCTGCATGAACGCGCCTGGTCACGCGCTGAACCCCGCGCCGCGCTCGCGGCGGACGGCGGAAGCCTCGCT
>NZ_JAUSBZ010000154.1 GCF_030651755.1 Phenylobacterium sp.
CTCTGATCCTGCTCTACGAAAAGAAGCTGTCGACCCTGCAGCCCCTGCTGCCGGTGCTCGAAGCCGTGGTCCAGTCGGGTCGTCCCCTGCTGATCATCGCCGAGGACATCGAAGGCGAGGCCCTGGCCACCCTGGTGGTCAACAAGCTGCGGGGCGGTCTGCGCGTCGCCGCCGTCAAGGCGCCGGGCTTCGGCGATCGCCGCAAGGCCATGCTGGAAGACATCGCCATCCTGACCGGCGGCCAGCTGATCAGCGAAGACCTGGGCATCAAGCTCGAGAACGTCTCCCTCGACATGCTCGGCAAGGCCAAGAAGGTCACGATCACCAAGGACGACACCACCATCGTCGATGGTTCGGGCGAGAAGAGCGGCATTGAAAGCCGCATCAGCCAGATCAAGCGCCAGATCGAGGACACCACCTCGGACTATGACAAGGAAAAGCTGCAGGAACGTCTGGCCAAGCTGGCCGGCGGCGTTGCGGTCATCCGCGTCGGCGGCTCCACCGAGGTCGAGGTGAAGGAACGCAAGGACCGCGTCGACGACGCGCTCAATGCGACCCGCGCCGCGGTCGAAGAAGGCATCGTGCCTGGCGGCGGCGTCGCTCTGCTGAAGGCTTCCAAGATCCTGGACGGCTTCAAGGGCGACAATGACGACCAGGAAGCTGGCGTGGCCATCATCCGTCGCGCCCTGCAGGCCCCGATCCGCCAGATCGCCGAAAACGCCGGCGTCGAAGGCTCGATCGTCGTCTCCAAGGTCCTGGAAAACAGCTCGGCCACCTTCGGCTTCAACGCCCAGACCGAAGAATATGTCGACATGGTCCAGGCTGGCGTCATCGACCCCGCCAAGGTCGTCCGGACGGCTCTGCAGGACGCGGCTTCGGTCGCCGGCCTGCTGATCACCACCGAAGCGGCCATCGTCGAGGCGCCGAAGAAGAACGCGCCCGCCGGCGGCGGCATGCCCGACATGGGCGGCATGGGCGGCATGGACTTCTAAGTCCAAACCCTCCCAAGCTTTCTCTCTACGGGAAAGGGCGGAGCCTCGCGGCTCCGCCCTTTTTCTTTGGTCGCGCGAAAGGCGCGCCGGTCTCAGCGCCCCCTATCGTCGCGGATGATCAGGTGGCCGAGCCAGCTGGTCAGGCCGGTGACGATGGCCGCCACCAAGCCGGGCCACAGGCCGTCCACCGTGAAGCCGTCCAGGAACACCGAGACCAGGATGATCATGCCGGCGTTCAGCACCAGCAGGAACAGACCCAGGGTCACAAGGGTGAGCGGCAGGGTCAGGATGAACAGGATCGGCCGCAGGACGGCGTTGACCAGACCCAGCAAGACCGCCGCCAGGATCAGGCTGCCCATATCGGTGAAGGCCACGCCCGCCACCAGGACCGAGGACAGCCAAAGGCCTATGGCGGCGAAAATGGCGCGGACGATGAATTTGGCCAGCATGTTGGCTCCCTGCGGCAGACGGCCTCGGGCCGCCGGATCGGCGGGCATATTCGCTGATGGGGCCGGCCTCGTCACCCTGCCGGCCAAATTTCGCCGCATCTGCGGGGGAGAGCGTGACCTTGGGTGGGCGCGTGAGGATTTCCATGACACGACGGATATGGCTGGCCACCGCCAGTCTTGCAGCCGGCCTTTGGGCCGGCGTCGCGGCGGCCCAGGCTCCAGCCGGCCCAGGCCCAGCCGCCCGCCTGTTCATAAGTCCGTCGGGCGAGCCCTTCCGGGATGACGATGGCCTGGCGGCCTGGTTCGCCGGGGCCGATCGCGATGGCGACACCCTGCTGACCCGTCCTGAATTTGAGGCCGACGCCGAGCGCTTCTTCGCCGTGCTGGACGCCAATGGCGACGGGGTTATCGATGGTTTCGAGAACCAGGCCTATGAACGCCAGATCGCCCCGGAGATCACCCGCCTGAGCGAGACCCGTCCCCAGGGCCCAGGCCCCGGCGACCGCCCCGGCGCCGACGGCGAGCGACCTCGCCGTAGCCTGGCTGGCCTGGGGCGAGGCAAGCCGGAGCCCGGCGTCCAGCGCCAGGGGGCGGCGCGCTATGGCCTGCTGAACGAACCCCATCCGGTGCGGGGCGCCGACGCCGATCTGTCGGGACGGATCAGCCAGGTCGAATGGCGCAACGCGGCCGTCCGGCGCTTCAACCTGCTGGACCTGGACGGCGACGGGGTGCTGACCCTCGACACCCTGCCGCCCCTGCCCGGCGCGCGGCCGCCTCGCTGAGACGTCAGGCCCGGGCCAGGTCCACCTGGGGGATGGTTTCCGACAGGCGCCCGCCGACGCGGATCGGCTCGACCCGCAGCGCCAGCCCCGTAGCGTCGTCGGTCTCGACGAACACACCACAGACCGTGGCTGGGCCTTCGGCGGGCTTGTAGCGGCCGCCGGAGATGCGGGTGGTGAAGCGCCGCAGGGGCTCTTCCTTCTGGTTGCCGATCACGCTGTCATAGTCGGCGCAGGCGCCGGCGTCGGTCTGATAGGCGGTGCCGCCGGGCAGGATCTGGCAGTCGGCGGTGGGAACGTGGGTATGGGTCCCCACCACCAGGCTCGCCCGGCCGTCGCAGAAATGGCCCATGGCCATCTTCTCGCTGGTGGCCTCGGCGTGCATGTCCACCAGGACGGCGTCCGACACCATGCCCAGCGGCGCCTTCTCCAGCTCCCGGTCGACGGCGGCGAAAGGGTCGTCCAGGGAGTCCATATGGACCCGGCCCAGCAGGTTGATCACCAGGATGCGGCGGCCCGACTGGGTCTCGAACAGATTGGCCCCGCGGCCCGGCGCATCGGCCAGGACCGAATAGTTCAGCGGCCGGATCAGCCGAGGCTCGCGGACGATATAGGTCAGCGCCTCCTTCTGGTCCCAGGAGTGGTTGCCCAGCGTCAGGCAGTCGGCGCCGGCGTCGAACAGCTCACGCGCCGTATTCTCGGTGATCCCGAAGCCGGCGGCGGCGTTCTCGGCGTTGATGACCACGAACTCGAGACCGAGCTGGCGACGCAACATGGGGAGGTGGTCGGCGAGACCCTCGCGGCCGGACCGGCCGACGACATCTCCGAAAAAGGCGAAACGCATCAGTGCATCCTAGCGGACTTCAATCAGTCCGGCTTCCGTCAATATGGCGTCCAGCCGCTGATCGTGCGGCTCCAGCGGCAGGTCCTCGACCTCCTGGCCGGCATAGGCGTAGCCGAGCAGGAAGGGGCGGTGTTCCACGCCCAGCGCCGCGATCGCCCGATCATAGACGCCGGCCCCCTGGCCCAGCCGCCCGCCCCGGCGGTCAAAGGCCAGCAGGGGCACGATCAGGGCGGTGGGCGCTACCTGCGGCTGGTCCGCGAGCGGGGCGGGAATTCCGAAGGCGTCCGGCGCCAGGACCGCGCCCGGGGTCCAGGCGCGAAAGATCAGCGGCGCCTCACGGCTCACCGCCGCTGGCAGGGCGAGGCTGACCTCAGCCTTCGCCAAGACGTCCATCAGCGGGGCCGGATCAAGCTCGGCGCCCTGCGCGATATATCCCGCCACAGGGCCAGCCCCCAGCCGCGCCAGCGGCGCGTGGGCGGCGGCGCAGGCGCCGGCCTGCCCATCGGCGGCCGCCAGCGCCAGGCGCAGGCTGCGCATCTGCCGGCGCAGAACAGACTTCTGGTGGGAGATAGGGTTCACCGGCAGGCTCTTAGCCGAACCTAAGGCCCCAAGGGAAATTGTCGTAGGCCGATACGTTCGATGCGGGGGTTGGTCCACGGGCAAGGCTTCCGCTCTCGCGGGTTGGCGAGCCGCGCCGAGGGTCAATTCCTGGTCGCCCACTCACGCTAGCTGTTGGCCCATTGCCCCTTCTGGGGGAGGCTAGGGCGCGATCCGTTGCTGGAAGTCGTCGTCAACTAAGTCGAACGTTGCGGCGTTCTGCCCGTCCAGACTGAAAATCGTGATCCCGGCGGCGCTGCCGCCTTCATCACTGGGGGACGCAACTCGGATGCCAATCTTCTCGGTTTGATCGAGAGTCATCGACAAAATGACGTGGGTGTCGATCTTCTCCCGCACAAGCACGACCACCACGTAGGCCAGGTTGCGCTCCACGTTCCGCAAGACGCGGGCGCGGTCCAGCCGGCCATCCCCCATAAAATCAGCCGAAAAGGCCAGAAATCCCTCGGGGTCTGTAAGCCGCTTCGCATAGTCAGGAGACGACGCATAGTCCGAGAGCTTCGACTCGACATAGCCAATAGATGTCAGCGCCGTGGGCAACGGGTGCTGGTCCGGCGCGGGTTCTTCAAGGGCCATTGAGGTTACTAGGGCGAGGGTTAGAGCAGTAGCCAGCATGAGTTCATGCTTACACCGGTTGGGCCAAACGTCTGCACCATAACCATCTTCGCCAGGGCCGCTTTCGGCGCCGTCCAGCCGACAATCGATTGAACGCTGGTGGAAGCCCGGGCCGTTGAGAGAGCAAAGGGTGGCGGCGCCGCGAGAACCGTGAAGGACGATTTTAATCCCCTCGGACCTGGATAACCAGGTGGGCGCCATGTGTCCGGGGCCACGGCGCCGGACAGGGACAGCTCCCTTCGAGACAATTAAGGTCGGAGGAATTAGGTTGCCTTCGACGTGAGCCACAGCAGACCCGCCGGGGCCTAATCTAGGCTCGGGCCACGGCGATAACAAGGCGCGCGCGGGCCTATTCCGCCGCCAGCTGCTCGATCTTCTTGGCCGCCCCATCGAGCGCCGCCACCGCCCTGGATTCGATCCGCGCGCGGTCCGACTGCAGGCGAGCCAGCTCGGCCTGAACGCCGGACATCCGGCTGCGGGAGTCCCACAGCTCATCAGCCAGCAGCAGGGCCGCCATGAGGAACAGCCGGGTTTCGGTCAGCTGGCCCATGTCCTGGGACACCGCCCGGACCTGGCGGTCGAACAGCCGCACCAGCTCCAGCAGATGCGCCTCCTGGCCATCCTCGCAGCCCACCTGATAGGGGCGGCCGTTCACCTCGATGGTCACCTGGGCCATGGGTCAGTCCTCCCGGGTCATGGGGTCGGGGGTTTCGGCGTCAGAGGCCGGATCAAGGTCGAGCTCCGGCTCGTCCTCATCGAAGGCTGAACCCTCGGCGTCAGGCGCCTCGTCAGCCTCCAGAACCTCGCGAATCTCGGCGATGGCCAGGCCCAGGGCGGCCGAGGCCTCGGCCCCGGCGGCCTCCAGGGCCTTTTCCCGGGCGCGGGCCTCGTCCAGTTCGGCGGCCAGCTTGGCGCGATCCTGGTCAAACAGGCCGCCGGCCTCCAGCCCGGCGCGGCCCCGCGCCTCGCCCAGGCGCTGTTCCAGCAGGGCGATGGCGCGTTCGAGCCGCCGGGCGGCCTGGTCTATGGCGCTCTCGCTAGCGGGATCACGGATCATTCAGGACTCCAGAAGTGTGTCCGTTAATCTATAGACCGCCCCGGGCGTGGCCTGAAAGCGGCGCATTTCTTGACCGCCGCGCCCGTGCGTGCGACCCCGCCAGCCTGCGCCCGCCCCCTTGCGACCTTCAGTCTTCCCGGAACGCTCATGCCCGCACAGCTTCAGACCATGGCCGACGCCATCCGTGTCCTTTCCATGGACGCCGTCCACCGCGCCAAGTCGGGGCACCAGGGCATGCCCATGGGCATGGCCGATGTGGCCACCGTCCTGTGGTCGAAATTCCTGAAGTATGACGCCACCAACCCCGACTGGGCCGACCGCGACCGGTTCGTCCTGTCAGCGGGCCACGGCTCGATGCTGATCTACGCCCTGCTGCACCTCACCGGCTTCAAGGCCGTGACCATGGACGAGATCAAGAACTTCCGTCAGTGGGGCTCGGCGACCGCCGGCCATCCGGAGTACGGCCATACGCCGGGTGTGGAGACCACCACCGGTCCCCTGGGCCAGGGCATCGCCACGGCTGTGGGCATGGCCATGGCCGAGCGTCATCTGGCCGCCCGCTTCGGCGATGATCTGGTGGACCACCGCACCTGGGTGATCGCCGGCGACGGCTGCCTGATGGAGGGCGTCAGCCAGGAAGCCATCTCCATGGCCGGCCGCTTCAAGCTGCATAAGCTGACGGTCCTGTTCGACGACAACAACACCACCATCGACGGTGAGGCGACCATCGCCGAGACCGGCGACCAGATGGCCCGCTTCAAGGCGGCCGGCTGGGCGGTGAAGGCCGTGGACGGCCACGACTTCGGCAAGATCGCCGCGGCCCTGCGCTGGGCCACGCGGCAGGACAGGCCGACCATGATCGCCTGCAAGACCAAGATCTCGAAGGGTGCCGGCCGCAAGGAAGGCGACCCCCACAGCCACGGCTACACCCTGTTCGACGACGAGATCGCCGATTCCCGCCTGGCCATGGGCTGGAGCCACGAGCCCTTCGTCATCCCTGACGAGGTCTACAAGCCCTGGCGCTCGGCCGGCCGCAAGGGCGGCAAGGCCCGCAAGAGCTGGGAGAAGGCGCTGGGCGCTTCGCCTATGAAGGCGGAGTTCCAGCGGGCCATGGCCGGCGAACTGCCAGCCGAAGCATTCGCGCGCCTGGACGCCCACATCGCCGAGATGGCCAAGACTGCGCCGGCCAACGCCACCCGCGTCCATTCCGGCGCGGCCCTGGAGCAGCTGGTTCCCGCCATCCCGGAAATGGTCGGCGGCTCGGCCGACCTGACGGGATCGAACAACACCTTCGTCAAGGGGACGCCGGCCTTCGACGCGCCGGACTATGCCGGCCGCTATGTGCATTACGGCATCCGCGAGCACGGCATGGCCGCGGCCATGAACGGCATGGCCCTGCACGGGGGCGTCATCCCCTATTCCGGCACCTTCATGGTGTTCTCCGACTACAGCCGCCCGGCCATCCGGCTGGGCGCCCTGATGGGCGCGCGGGTGATCCATGTGATGACCCACGACTCCATCGGCCTGGGCGAAGACGGCCCCACCCACCAGCCGGTGGAGCACCTGGCCGCCCTGCGGGCCATGCCGAACCTCAATGTCTATCGCCCGGCGGACGCCGTGGAGGCCGCCGAGTGCTGGAAGCTGGCCCTGTCCACGCCCACCACCCCCTCGATCATGGCCCTGTCGCGCCAGAAGGTGCCGGCCGCACGGACCGAGCCTGCGGGGGAGAACCTGTCGGCCCGGGGCGCCTATGAGCTGCGCGCCGCCGATGGCGAGGCCCAGGCCACGATCTTCGCCACTGGCTCGGAAGTCTCCATCGCGCTGGCCGCCCGCGACCTGCTGCAGGCCCGCGGCGTGCCCACCCGGGTGGTCTCGGTCCCCTGCTGGGAGCTGTTCTCCGCCCAGACCCCGGAATACCGCGCCTCGGTGATCGGCAAGGCGCCGGTCCGCGCGGCCGTGGAAGCCGCCGTCAGCCTGGGCTGGGAGCGGTTCATCGGCGAGGACGGGGTCTTCATCGGCATGAGCGGGTTCGGCGCCAGCGCGCCTTACGAGCGGCTCTACAAGGAGTTCGGCATCACCGCCGAAGCCGTGGCCGACGCCGTCCAGGCCAAGGTCTAGGCCCCATGCGCCTGGGCACGCCGCTCTCGCCAAGCGCCCTGCGCGTCCTCCTGCTGGGCTCGGGCGAGCTTGGCAAGGAGGTGGCCATCGAGCTGCAGCGGCTGGGCTGCGAGGTGATCGCCGTCGACCGCTATGCGGACGCGCCCGCCATGCAGGTGGCCCATCGCAGCCATGTTATCGCCATGACGGATGCTGTGGCCCTGCGCGCCGTGGTGGAGGCCGAACGGCCCCACCTGATCGTGCCGGAGATCGAGGCCATCGCCACCGACGAACTGGCGGCGATCGAGGCGGCCGGCCTTTCCGTCGTGATCCCCACCGCCCGGGCCGCCCAGCTGACCATGAACCGCGAGGGCATCCGGCGCCTGGCCGCCGAAGAGCTGGGGCTGGCCACATCGCCCTACGCCTTCGCCTCGAGCGAGGCTGAGCTGGCCGCGGGCGCAGCGGCGGTCGGCTATCCCTGCTTCGTCAAGCCGGTGATGTCATCCTCGGGCAAGGGCCAGTCCTATGTTCAGGACGAGGCGGGCATCGCAGACGCCTGGCGCTACGCCCTTGAGGGCGGCCGGGTCGAACAGGCCCGGGTTATCGTCGAAGGGCGCATCGATTTCGACTTCGAGATCACCCAGCTGACCGTGCGGGCCCGCGGCCCGGACGGCGAGGTCGCCACCCATTTCTGCGAACCCATCGGCCACCGCCAGGTCCAGGGCGACTATGTGGAAAGCTGGCAGCCCCAACCCATGAGCCCGTTCGCCCTGAAGCGCGCTCGCGAGATCGCCGCCCGCGTCACCGCAAGCCTGGGGGGCCTCGGCCTCTTCGGGGTCGAACTGTTCGTCAAGGGCGACGAGGTCTGGTTCTCCGAGGTCAGCCCCCGGCCCCACGACACCGGCCTCGTGACGCTGGCCACCCAGGTGCAGAGCGAATTCGCCCTGCATGCCCGGGCGATCCTGGGCCTGCCCGTGGACGTCACACTGCGCGAGCCTGGCGCCAGCGCGGTGATCTATGGCGGCATGGACGCCAAGGGCGTGGCCTTTGAAGGCGTGGCCGAGGCCCTGGCGGTGCCCGGCGCCGACCTGCGTCTGTTCGGCAAGCCCGAGGCGTTTGCGCGCCGGCGCATGGGCGTGGCGCTCGCCCGGGCCGCAACCATCGAAGCCGCCCGGAGCCGCGCTCTCGAGGCGGCGGCCAAGGTTCGCGTGGTCAGGGGCGACTGAGACGCCTGTGGCGGAGGGGGCGCCCCGGCCCCGCCCGGCGGACTCCATGACCCTTTCGGGCGTACTAGCGCTTGACTCGCGCGCGGGCGCCCGCACAAAACCCCGGCAAAACAATCGGAAAACGTCGCCCGCCGACCCTTATCCCGCCAGGAGAACACCACCATGACCGTCCGCGTCGCCATCAACGGTTTCGGCCGCATCGGCAGGCTCGTCCTGCGCTCGATCATCGAGCATGGCCGCACCGACATCGAAGTGGTGGCGATCAACGACCTGGGCCCGGTGGAGACCAACGCTCACCTGCTGCGCTATGACAGCGTGCATGGCCGCTTCCCCGGGACCGTCACCGTGGACGGCGACACCATCGATGTGGGCCGCGGGCCGATCAAGGTCACAGCGATCCGCAATCCGGCCGAGCTGCCGCACAGGGAACTGGGCGTCGACATCGCCCTGGAATGCACCGGCCTCTTCACCACCAAAGAAAAAGCCGCCGCTCACCTGGAAGCCGGCGCCAAGCGCGTGCTGGTCTCGGCGCCTTGCGACAACGCCGACAAGACCATCGTGTTCGGCGTCAACCACGACGTCCTGACCAAGGACGACCTGGTGGTCTCCAACGCCTCGTGCACCACCAACTGTCTGGCCCCGATCGCCAAGGTGATCCACGACCTGTGCGGCATCGAGCGTGGTTACATGACCACCATCCATTCCTATACGGGCGACCAGCCGACCCTGGACACCATGCACAAGGACCTCTACCGGGGCCGCGCCGCGGCCATGTCCATGATCCCCACCTCCACCGGGGCGGCCAAGGCCGTGGGCCTGGTGCTGCCGGAGCTGGCCGGCAAGCTGGACGGCTCCTCGATCCGCGTGCCGACCCCCAATGTCTCGGTGGTCGACCTGAAGTTCGTGCCGGGCCGCTCGGTCACCAAGGACGAGATCAACGCCGCCCTGCAGGCCGCCGCCGACGGCGCCATGAAGGGCGTGCTGGAAACCTCCAACGACCCGCTGGTCTCCATCGACCTGAACCACATCGCCGCCTCCTCCACCGCCGCCCTGCCGCAAACCCAGGTGATCGAGGGCCAGCTCGGCCGGGTTCTGTCCTGGTATGATAACGAGTGGGGCTTCTCGACCCGGATGAGCGACACCGCGCTCGCCATGGCCAAGCTGATCTGATCGGCTGCCCGGACGTTCGCCTTCGAGGCTGATGCGCCCGGGTCCAGGCCCGGGCGCGCGGCCCACCGCCCACGCCCTGACCGCTGGAAGCTGATGACCTTCAAGACCCTCGACGACGCCGACCTGACGGGCCAGCGCGCCCTGGTGCGGGTGGATATCAACGTGCCTATGGCCGATGGCGAGGTCACCGACGACACCCGTCTGGCGGCGGCCAAGCCCACGGTGGACAAGCTGCGCGCCGCGGGCGCGCGGGTCATCCTGCTCGCCCACTTCGACCGGCCGAAAGGCAAACGCGTCCCGGAGATGAGCCTGGCCCAGGTGGTCGAGCCGCTTTCGCGAGTGCTGGGGGTCAAGGTGGCCTTCGCTCAGGACTGTATCGGCGAGGCCGCCGACAAGGCGGTGGCGGCCTTGGCCGACGGCGAGGTCCTGCTGCTGGAGAATGTCCGTTTCCATCCGGGCGAGGAGAAGAATGACATCGACTTCGCCAAGGCCCTGGCGGCCAATGGCGATCTCTATGTGAACGACGCCTTCTCGGTCGCGCACCGGGCGCACGCCTCGACCGAGGCCCTGGCCCGGCTGCTGCCAGCCTATGCGGGCGAGCAGATGCGACTGGAGCTGCAGGCCCTGGATGCGGCGCTGGGCTCACCCAAGCGGCCGGTCCTCGGCATTGTCGGCGGCGCCAAGGTCTCAACCAAGCTCGATCTGTTGAACAATCTGGTGGGCAAGCTCGACAGCCTGGCCATTGGCGGCGGCATGGCCAACACCTTCCTGGCCGCCCAGGGGATCGATGTGGGCGGCTCGCTCTGTGAGCATGACCTGGGCGAGGAAGCCCGCCAGATCATCGCCGCGGCGGAAAAGGCCGGCTGCCAGCTCCTGCTGCCGATTGACGTGGTCACCGCGGTCGAGGTCGCCCCGGGCGTCGCCTCCCGGGTCCAGGGCCTGGACAGCCTGGGTCCCGACGACAAGATCCTGGACGCAGGTCCTCAAACCCTGGCCCGCCTGATCGCCACCATGGACGCCGCCTCAACCCTGATCTGGAACGGGCCTTTGGGCGTTTTCGAGGTGCCGCCCTTCGACAAGGCGACCGTTTCAGCGGCGAAGCGCGCCGCCGAACGGGCGAAATCGGGTCAGTTGGTGGCTGTGGCCGGCGGCGGTGATACGGTGGCGGCCCTGAACGCGGTGGGATGCGCCGACGACTTCACCTTCGTCTCCACGGCCGGCGGCGCGTTCCTTGAATGGATGGAAGGCAAGACCCTGCCCGGTGTGGCGGCTCTGAGCCAGTAAGAGACAAGAAGAGAAACGGACGGATACGGCGATGGCCCGGATAACCCTGAGACAGCTTCTCGATCACGCCGCCGAGCACAGCTATGGCGTGCCGGCCTACAACATCAACAACATGGAACAGGGCCTGGCGATCATGGAGGCCGCCCACGCGGTCAACGCGCCGGTCATCATCCAGGCCAGCCGCGGCGCGCGCTCCTACGCCAACGACATCGTGCTGAAGCACCTGATCGACGCCCTGGCCGAGATGTATCCGCACATCCCGATCTGCATGCACCAGGACCACGGGAACAACGAGGCCACCTGCGCCACGGCCATCCAGTTCGGCTTCACCTCGGTGATGATGGATGGCTCGCTGATGGCCGACGCCAAGACGCCCGCCGACTACGACTACAACGTCAAGGTCACCCGCAACGTGGTGGACATGGCCCACTGGGTCGGCGCCAGCGTCGAGGGCGAACTGGGCGTGCTGGGCAGCCTTGAGACCGGCATGGGCGAGAAGGAAGACGGCCACGGCTTCGAGGGCAAGCTCGGCCACGACCAGCTGCTCACCGATCCCGACCAGGCCGTGGAATTCGTGAAGGCCACCCAGGTCGATGCGCTCGCCATCGCCATGGGCACCAGCCACGGCGCCTACAAGTTCACCCGCAAGCCGGACGGCGACGTCCTGGCCATGAATGTGATCGAAGAGATCCACCGCCGCCTGCCCAACACCCATCTGGTGATGCACGGTTCGTCCTCGGTGCCGCAGGATCTGCAGGACGTGATCAACCAGTATGGCGGCGAGATGCCCCAGACCTGGGGCGTGCCGGTGGAGGAGATTCAGCGCGGCATCAAGCACGGGGTGCGCAAGATCAATATCGACACCGACAACCGGATGGCCATGACCGGCGCCATCCGCAAGGTGTTCGCCGAGAACCCGTCGGAGTTCGACCCGCGCAAGTATCTGAAGCCCGCCATGGACGCCATGCGCGCGGTCTGCCAGCAGCGGTTCGAGGAATTCGGCGCCGCCGGCTGGGCCGACAAGATCCGGCCCCTGCCGCTGTCGGTCATGGCCAAGCGCTACGCGGCCGGCGAGCTGGACCCGAAGATCGGCCTGAGCCGCCAGGCGGCCGAATAGCTCAAGTCAAGGGTCTCTGAAGACGAAAACGCCGGCCAGGATTCCCTGGCCGGCGTTTGTGTCTGCGACTCGCCGTGGCAAGAGACGCCCTGAGGCAGGCTGATCAGCCTTGCATCTCGCCCATGGCGCTCTGCAGATAGTTGGCTTCGCCCAGGGACTTCAGCAGCAACAGCTGGGTCTCCAGGTAGTCGATGTGCTCCTCGGTATCGCTGAGGATTTCCCGCAACAGTTCGCGCGACACGTAGTCGGCCGAAGCCTCACAGAGCTGGATGCCCTCGATCAGGGTCTGCCGGCCCCCGGTCTCGACGGCGAGGTCAGACTCCAGGCACTCGCCAACGCTCTCGCCGACCTTGAGCTTGTGCAGGTCCTGCAGGTTGGGCAGGCCTTCGAGAAACAGGATGCGGTAGATCAGTTTGTCGGCGTGTTTCATCTCGCCGATGGACTCTTCATAGACGATCTTGCCGAGCTGCCGCAGGCCCCAGTTCTCGAACATGCGCGCATGCAGGAAATACTGGTTCACCGCAGTCAGCTCGTTCGTGAGCACTGCGTTGAGCACCCGAATAATTGCCTTGTCGCCCTGCATAGGGGGCTCCTTTCCTCACGCCACAAACAGATTTACGCGCAACCTCATGCGCGGGCCGCTTCGTGTCAAAGCCTATGTTTGCAAGTGATTTGCGCTGTCGAAGAAAACGGCGCGGCGACCTTGGGCGACGGGCCTATTCGGCGGCGTAGCGCAGGGCCTGATCCTGCTCCTGCAAGATCTCGCGCATGTCGCACACACAGCGGGCGCACTGGGGCTTGGCGTCACAGGCGCGGAAAATCTCTGATGGCCGGCTGGCGCCCGAGGCGACGGCGGCGCGGACTTCACGTTCCCGAATACCGTTGCAATTACAGACGTACACGAGCGGTTGACCCTCAGTGGCGAGGTCCAACTTCTATCAGATGCGAACGTCCTTGCAAGTCATTTGCAGCTTGGTTGCGACGCATTAGCGCGACTCTATGACGCGCCCTGAGCCCTTGGTGCCGGTCGCCCGGGGGCGCAAGACTCCCGGCGCTCTTGACGAGCCGCCTGGAGAGTGAGGGCCAGATGGAATTTGACGCGCTATTGCTCTCGCGAATCCAATTCGCCTTCACTATTGCGTTCCACATCATCTTTCCAAGCTTCACCATTGGCCTGGCAAGTTATCTGGCGGTTCTTGAAGGCCTATGGCTGCTGACCCGCAACGAAGCTTTCAAGACACTCTACCTGTTCTGGGTGAAGATCTTCGCCATCTCCTTCGGCATGGGGGTGGTGAGCGGAGTGGTGATGAGCTACCAGCTCGGCACCAACTGGAGCGTCTTTTCCGCCGTCGCCGGCCCGGTGATCGGGCCCCTGTTCGCCTTTGAAGTCCTGGCCGCCTTCTTCCTCGAGGCCAGCTTCCTGGGCGTCATGCTGTTTGGCTGGAAGAAGGTGGGGCCAGGCCTCCACTTCACCTCCACAGTGCTGGTGGCTTTCGGCACCCTGACCTCGGCCTTCTGGATCATTTCCGCCAATAGCTGGATGCAGAGCCCCTCGGGCTTCGCCGGCACGGTGGAAGAGGGGCTGGTGGCCGTCGACTGGCTGAAGGTGATCTTCTCGCCCACCTTCCCCATGCGCCTGACCCACATGGTTCTGGCCGCCTATCTGACCACCGCCCTGGTGGTGGCCGGCGCCAGCGCCTTCCGGCTGCTGCGCAACGCCCATGAGGCGGAATCGGCCATGGGGCTGAAAATGGCCATTGGCATGCTCGCCATCGTCGCCCCCCTGCAGCTGTTGGTCGGCGACCTTTCGGGCAAGGACGTGCTTGAACACCAGCCCGCAAAGCTGGCCGCCATAGAGGCCTTCTGGGAGACCCGGACCGAGCAGCCCTTCCATATCGCCGCCTGGCCGGATCGCACGATCGAGGGCAACCACTGGGAGCTCTCCATCCCCAAGGTCGGCAGCTGGATCACCGGCGGCTCGGTGGACGCCGAGATCCAGGGCCTGGAGGCCTTCGCGCCGGAGGATCGGCCGCCGGTCTTCATCGTCTTCTGGTCCTTCCGACTGATGGTCGGGCTGGGCCTGGCGATGATCGCCCTTGGCCTCTGGGGCGCCTGGCTGGTCTGGCGGGGCCACTCGGCCCGCAGCCGGGTCTTCCTCAGGGCCTGCGTGGCCATGGGGCCGGCGGGCTTCGTGGCGGTGATCGCCGGCTGGGTCGTGGCTGAGGTCGGCCGCCAGCCCTATGTCATCTATGGAATTCTTCGGACCGAAGACGCGGTCTCACCCATTGGCGCGGGAAGCGTCTCGGCCTCGCTGCTGGCCTTCCTGGTGGTCTATTCGATCGTTTTCAGCGTCGGCGCCCTCTATATCCTCCGCCTCCTGGCCGAGGGGCCGCTAGCGGGCGCCCATGAGGGACCGCCGACCGAGCACCGGGCGCCCGGCTCACCCCTCGCCGCCACCCCCGAAGATCCGGGCGAGCCCGGGCGCCCCGACGCCCCGAACCCAGAGGGGACCCGCTGATGGACCTCGACCTGCCGCTCATCTGGGCCGGCATCATCGCGCTGGCGGTGTTGCTCTATGTGATGCTGGACGGTTTCGATCTGGGCATCGGCATCCTGTTTCCCTTCGCCCGGTCCCCGCGGGACCGGGACACGATGATGAACACCATCGCGCCCTTCTGGGATGGCAACGAGACCTGGCTGGTGCTGGGGGGCGGCGGGCTGTTTGCGGCCTTCCCGCTGGCCTATGCGGTCATCATGCCAGCTCTCTACATCCCCATCCTGTTGATGATGATGGCCCTGATCCTGCGGGGGGTGGCCTTTGAGTTCCGGGCGCGGGGACGGGCGCGGGGCAAGGCCTTCTGGACCGGCGCCTTCGCCGGCGGCTCCACTGTCGCGGCCCTGGCGCAGGGGCTGGTGCTGGGGGGCTTCATCCAGGGGGTCACCCTGAATGGCCAGGCCTTCGGCGGCGGCGCTTTTGACTGGCTCACCCCCTACACCCTGCTGGTGGCCGTCGGCCTGACCGCTGGCTACGCCCTGTTGGGTTCCACCTGGCTGATCTGGCGCACCGAGGACGACCTGCACGGCGACGCCCGCCGATGGGCCTGGCGGGCGGTGATCGCCAGCGCCGCCCTGCTGGTGGTGGTCAGCCTGGCCACGTTGTTTGTCCACCCGCAGGTGGCGCTGCGCTGGGGGTTTGAGGATGGCGCCTTCGATCTCGCCCGCCTGGGGCTGCTGTCCCCGATCCCGCTCCTGGGCGCCGCTGGCCTGGGGCTGGTTGTCTGGGGACTGGTCATGGGAGGCCATGTGGCGCCCTTCCTGGGAAGCCTGACCGTGTTCGTCTCCGGCTATCTCGGCCTCGCCGTCGGCTTCTTCCCCAACATCGTTCCCTATGACCTGACCTTCCGCCAGGCGGCATCGGCCGAGAACGCGCTCGGCCTGATGCTGGTGGGGGTGGCGATCCTGCTGCCGGTGATCCTGGCCTATACGGTCTGGGTCTACTGGGTGTTCCGCGGCAAGGTGGGGGCCGATGCCGGATATCATTGAAGGCCCCCCGGAGGCTGACGCCCCCCGACGCTCCCTGGGGCGTCGCCTCGCCTGGTTCCTCGCCCTGGCCCTGGCCGGCATGGCCGCGACCGGGGCGGTGGCCTACGCCCTGCGCGCCCTGCTTGGCCTGGAATGAGCCCCCTCCCCTTCGCCCCGGCGTGGGGCTAGAAGCGGGTCATGACCACGACCCCCGACTGCCGCCTCTATCTGATCACCCCGCCGGCCCTCGACGATCTCGCCGTCTTTGGCCGGACCTTGGCTGAGACCCTGGACGCCGGCGATGTCGCCGCCCTGCAGATCCGCCTGAAGGGGGCCTCTGACGATGTGATCGCCGCGGCCGTCGATGTTGTGACGCCGATCGCCCATAGCCGGGATGTGGCGGTGATCCTGAATGACCGCCCCGACCTTGCCGCGAAGCTGGGATGCGACGGCGTCCATGTGGGCCAGGACGATCCCCCCTGCCGGGAGGCCCGCAGGATCATGGGCAAGGACGCCATGATCGGCGTCACCTGCCATGACAGCCGCCACCTGGCCATGGAGGCCGCCGAGGCTGGCGCCGACTATGTGGCCTTCGGAGCCTTCTTCGAGACGACCACCAAGGAGGCTTCAACCCGGGCCGAACCCGAACTCCTGACCATCTGGCAGGAGTCCATGGAGATCCCCTGCGTCGCCATCGGCGGAATCACGGCCGAGAACGCCGAGGGTCTGGTGGCCGCGGGGGCCGACTTCCTGGCCGTCTCATCCGGGGTCTGGACCCACCCTGAAGGGCCTGCCGCCGCCGTCCGCGAGTTGAACGCGGCCATCGCCCGCGGCCTCGCTTTGCGGGTAAGGACTGACAGTCAGGCGTCTGGCTGACGCCCCGCCTTGCCATCGGGCGGCGTGGCGACTAGGTTCCGCCGCCCATTTCCCGCCCGAGCGCCGACCACCGCCGCCCGTCCCATGCGCGCACTGGAACAGACCGTGTCCACGCAGACCGCACATCTGAAAGTCATGTCCGACGCCGCCCGCAAGGACGCGCGAGGACTCAACCGCGACTTCGGCGAACTGGCCGAGCTGCAGGTGTCCAAGAAGAGCGCCGCCGACTTTGTCTCGGCCGCCGACATCAAGGCCGAGCAGACCATCTTCGAGGCCCTGACCGCCGCACGCCCCGGCTACGGCTTCCTCGGCGAAGAGCGCGGCATGATCGAGGGCACGGACAAGACCCATACCTGGATCGTCGATCCCCTGGATGGCACCACCAACTTCCTGCACGCCATCCCGCACTTCGCCATCAACATCGCCCTGGAGCGCCAGGGCGCGATCGTCGCGGCCCTGACCTTCAACCCGGTCAGCAACGAGCTGTTCTGGGCCGAGAAGGGCAAGGGCTGTTTCCTCAATGACCACCGCCTGCGGGTGGCCGCCCGCACCCGGTTCGACGAGTCGGTGATCGCCACCGGCATCCCCTTCCTGGGCCACGGCCAGCACGCCCGGTTCCTGAAGGAGCTGCACCAGATCAGCCAGCGGGTGGCCGGCGTGCGCCGCTTTGGCTCCGCGGCGCTGGACATGGCCTATGTGGCGGCCGGCCGGTTCGACGGCTATTGGGAGCGGGATCTGAACCGCTGGGACCTGGCGGCCGGCATCCTCTTGATCACCGAGGCCGGCGGCAAGGTGACCGACGCCGACGGGGGCGAAGACGTCCTGGCGTCAGGCTCGGTCTGCACGGCCAATCTCGAACTGCACCCCCTGCTGCTGGAACGCCTGCGCGCCGCCGCCTGAGACCACCCCTGGCGCAGCTTGACGCAACCGTCACAAGGGGCGGCTAGACCAGGGGGATGAGCGCCCTGACCCGTCGCGCCTTCACGGCGTCCGCCACCCTCGCCCTCGCCGCCAGCCCCGCCTTTGCGCCCCTGGCCATGGCGCGGCCGCGCGCCCGGCCCCTGGTCATCGCCCACCGGGGCGCCAGCGGCGAGCGGCCTGAGCACACCCTTGCGGCCTATCAGAGGGCCATCGATCAGGGGGCCGATTATATCGAGCCGGACCTGGTGATGACGCGGGACGGCGTCCTGGTCGCCCGTCATGAGAATGAGATCTCCGAGACCACCGACGTGGCCGACCACCCTGAATTCGCCGACCGCCGCACCGAGCGCGTGATCGACGGGGTCAGGGTCGCCGGCTGGTTCACCGAGGACTTCACCCTGGCCGAGTTGAAGACCCTGAAGGCCAGGGAACGCCTCCCGGCCCTGCGGCCAGCCAGCGCGGCCTTTGACGGTCAGGACCCGATCCCCACCTTCCAGGAGGTGATCGATCTGGCCAAGGGGCAGAGCGCGCGGACCGGCCGGACCATCGGCGTCTATCCCGAGATGAAGCACCCGACCTATTTCGAGGCCCGGGACCTGCCCATGGGCGAGACCTTGGCCGGGGTCCTGCGCGACAACGACCTGGACCGGCGGTACGCGCCGGTGTTCGTGCAGTGTTTCGAGCCACGTCCCTTACGCGCCTTCCGGGACCGCTCTCGGGCGCCGACAGTGTTGCTGGTCGGGGTGGGCGGGCTGTCGGACGCCCAGCTGACTGAGGCGGCCGAGTTCTCTGACGGTCTCGGGCCCGAGTTGAAGATGGTCCTCAACCTGGACGCCGCTGGCTTGCCTGCCGGGCCTTTGATCGCCCGGGCGCAGGCTGCGGGGATGAAGGTTCATCCCTGGACGGTTCGATCAGAAAACAGCTTCCTGCCGGCAGCCCTGCGCCGGGGCGAGGCGCCCGGGGATCACGGGGACGCCGCCACCCTGTTGCGGGCGCTCTATCTGGCCGGCGTCGACGGAGTCTTCACCGACTTCCCCGAACTGGCCGTGAGGGTGCGCGAGGCCATGTTCGAAGCCTGAGCCTTCAGGCGGCCTGACCAAACTGCAAAGCGACCAGCCGGGCATAGAGGCCCCCCTGCGCCGACAGCTCGGCATGGGTTCCCTGTTCCACCACCTCGCCCTGGTCCATGACCACGATGCGGTCAGCTTTGAGCACCGTGGCGAGCCGATGGGCGATGACCAGGGTGGTTCGGCCGCTCATCGCCTCGTCGAGGGCGGTCTGGACCAGCCGCTCATTCTCAGCGTCCAGGGCGCTGGTCGCCTCGTCCAGCAACAGGATCGGCGCCTGGCGGATCAAGGCCCGGGCGATGGCCAGCCGCTGCCGCTGGCCGCCGGACAAGGAGCGGGCTCGGTCCCCCAGGGGGGTCTCAAAGCCCTCGGGCAGGGCCTCGATAAAACCTCGGGCCTGGGCGGCCTGGGCGGCGGCCAGGATGTCCTCAGGCCGGGCGTCGGGACGGCCAAAGGCGATGTTCTGCGCCGCCGAGCCCGAGAACAGGGGTGAGTCCTGCGCCACCAGCGCCATGCGTTCGCGCACCTCCCGGGGATCGGCCAGGCGCAGGTCGGTCCCATCCAGCCGCACGACCCCCTGGTCGGGATCATAAAAGCGCAGCAACAGGCGGAAGATCGTACTCTTGCCGGCGCCCGACGGCCCCACCAGGGCCACCCGCTCGCCCGGGGCGACGCTCAAGGACACGTTCCGCAAGGCCGGCAGGTCGGGCCGGCCGGGATAGGCGAAGGTCACCCCTTCCAGGGCAACGGATCCGCGGGGTGGTCTGGCCAGGATCGCCGGCGTGGCGGGCGGGGCTATGCCCGGGCGAGCGTCGAGGAGTTCGGCGATCCGGTCCATGGCGCCTGCGGCCTTCTGGACATCCCCCCAGGTTTCCCCAAGCGCCCCAACGGCGCCCGCAGCCATCACCGCCAGGAAGGCGAACTGGAACAGGGCGCCCCAGCTCATCTCGCCGCGAAGGCCCGCATGGACGCCGAGCCAGAAGATGGCCACCACCCCGCCGAAGACCAGGGCGATGACCAGGGCGGTCATCACCGCCCGCGCCGTCATCCGCTTGAGGGAGGTTTCGAAGGCGCGCTCCACCGCACCGTCAAACGACCGGGCGGCGGCCTGCTCGCCGCCAAAGGCCTGGACAGTCTCCAGGGCGTCGAGGGTTTCGCCGGCCTGGCCGACCGCCTGGGCGAACTGATCCTGGGTGGACACGGTCAGCCGACGCACGCGACGGCCGAACAGGAACAGCGGCGCCAGAACGAAGGGGAAGATCAAGAGCACCAGGGCGGTCAGCCCCGGACTGACCCAGATCAGCAGGATCAGCGCGCCGATCAGGGTCAGCAGATTTCGCAGGGCCACCGAAACCGAGGTGGCCATCAGGCTCTCGACGATCTGGATGTCGGTGGTCAGGCGCGACAGCACCTCGCCGGTCCGCGTGCGCAGGAAGAAGCCGGGGTCCAGGGTCAGGATGTGGGCGTAGACCGCCTCACGCAGATCGGCCACCACCCGCTCCCCGAGCTTGGTGACAAAGAAATATCGGAGGGCCGAGGAGAGGGCGAGCGCCAGGGCCACCGCGCCGATCAGGGCGAACCACAGATTGACGAGACCGGCGGAGATGTCTGTCCCGGTCAGCCCGTCCACCAGCAGTCGGACGGCGCCCGAAAGGCCGAGGGTGGCCGCGGTGGCGGTGACCAGAAAAACCAGGGCGCCCAGGGCCTCGCCCCTGCGACGACGGGCGAAGGGGATCAGGCGGCGAAGGGCCCCCACATTGCGGCTGCGCGGCCGACGCTCGGCGGCCTCATCCAGGGTCTGGACGAGTTCGGCGCCGACGCCGGGACGTCCCTCCGACCCGGGTGTGGCGGCGGCGGGGCTGGCGTCTGACTGGCTCATGAAATCCGTGCGCCCTTGCTACAGGGCCGCCGTTTCTGTATACGCGCGGCTCGTTTGCGCACTGGACCCGTCGGGTTCGGGGCGCATCACCCGCTGCTCTTACGTCGGTTGTCCTCGCGATGAAACAAGACACGCACCCCGATTATCACTTCATCACCGTGGTGATGACGGATGGTACGACCTACCAGACCCGGTCGACCTACGGGAAAGAGGGCGCGACCCTGAACCTGGACATCGACCCGAAGACGCACCCGGCCTGGACGGGCGGCGCCCACACCCTGCTGGACCGCGCCGGTCGGGTTTCGCGGTTCAACGCCAAGTTCGGCGGCTTCACCCGCAAGTAGGGCGTGCGTCCCCGCCGCCTGGCGGGCTTCGTGCTGTGGCCAAAAGAAGAAGACGCCGCGAGCGCTGGCCCGCGGCGTCTTCTTTGTGTCTTGATTTTGAGGCGCCGAGATCGGGTCCGGGGCTCAGCCAAGGCTGAAGGCCTCGCGCAGCCGGTCGAACTGGGACAGCACCGGATTGGGCGCAGAATCCTCGGCGACCTCCACATACATGCGCCGGTCCAGATGGCGGACCCGCTCGAACAGGCGCTCGGACCGCTCCATAAGCTCCAGCAGGCCTGACGGCAGAATCTCCAGGGCCTCGGCCGGATGGCGGGAGGCTTCGGCCGCCAGCCGGTAACGTTCCTCGCAGGCCGATTCCGGCGCCATGTCGCCTTCCCGGACCGCCCGCTGCACCAGCAGCCAGGAGGCCACCTGCATCAGCCGGGTGGTCAGACGCATGCTCTCGCCGGCATAGGCCAGGGCGGCGGTGCGATCCAGACGCTTGGACTCCTGACGTCCGCCGCCGTCCAGATAGGCCGCCGTCTCCTCGACCAGGTCCATGCCCTCCTGAAAGGTTCTTTCGAACAGTTCAGAGCGCGCGAAATCCGCGATCACGTCGCTGCGCCAGGGTTTCGCCAATGCGGTGAGTTCGCTCATCGATTTTCCAAGCCTCTGCCAGCCACTGCACGAACCGATCGTCCGATTAGCGTACGGCTTGCAACCCCCATGCCATAGCGGCCCACGCCGCCCGGAGTCACGCCCCAGATCCAGTCTGCGACCCTATTGCCGAAAGAGCGCGTCCGCCGCCGCCCGTCCCGCGCGTTTTTTGTCGATGAAGCTGCGGGTGCGGGCGATTTCGGCCTCTAGCACCTCACACCGGGCCTCCAACTCCTCGACCCCATAGAGCTCCAGGTCCTCACGGGTGACCTCAAGCAGGCGCTGGCCGCGCCCCAACCGAACTTCCGCTGGCTCTTCCACGCTCGCGCCTCCCTTTGCCCAGGCCCCCAGAGCAGTTTATCCAAGCCCCTGCGCAGCTCTGGCGCAAGCATGTGGAGGCTGAACGATGGCGCATTCGACTCTTCCGGACCAGATGACGGCCATCGCGATCGCCGGCGGCAAGGGTCCGGCCGAGGCCTTGCACCCCGTCACCCTGCCCCTTCCGACGCCCGGCCCCGGGCAGATCCTGATCCGTGTGGAGGCCGCTGGCGTCAATCGGCCCGATATCGCCCAGCGCGTGGGCTTCTATCCCCCGCCCCCCGGCGCGCCAGAGACCATGGGGCTGGAAGTGGCCGGCGAGGTGGTCCACGCCGCGGGGCGCTGGCGGGAAGGCGACAAGGTCTGCGCCCTGCTGGGCGGGGGCGGCTACGCCCAATACGCTGTCTGCGACGCCCGCCACGCCCTGCCGATCCCGGAGGGGCTGAGCGTTCTGGACGCCGCCGGCCTGCCCGAAACCGTCTTCACCGTCTTCGCCAATGTGTTCGAGCACGGGGCGTTGAAGGCCGGTGAGACCCTGATGGTCCACGGGGCGACGTCCGGCATTGGGACAACGGCGATCCAGATGGCCAAGGCCGCGGGCGCCCGGGTGATCGCCACCGCCCGAGGGGCCGACAAGGCGCGCCAGGCTCGCGATCTCGGCGCTGACATCGCCATTGACGCCAGCACGGAGGACTTCGCCGAGATCGCCCGAGCCCACGGGGGCTGCGATGTCGTCCTGGACATGGTCGGCGGCGACTATTTCGCCAAGGATCTGGCGGCGCTGAACACCGGCGGGCGCATCGTCTTCATCGCCGCCCAGGCTGGAGGCAAGGTGGAGCTGAACATCGGCGCCTTGATGCAGAAGCGCGGGGTGATCACCGGCTCCACCCTGCGGCCCCGGGACACCGATGAGAAGGCGCGGCTGGCGGCGGCGGTGGAGGCCACGGTCTGGCCGTGGATCGTCGCAGGCCATCTGCGGCCGCAGATCGACAGCGTCTTTCCCTTGGAAGAGGCGGCGAAGGCTCACGCCAGCCTGGAGGCCGGCGGCCATTTGGGCAAAATTTTGCTGCGGACCTGAAGCCTGCCAGGGGACGCGTCACCTGGCCCGCAGTACCGACCCCAAGAAAAAGTCAGCGGTGGAGGAAGCGACACATCTTCCTCTCTCTCGGGGGCTGCGCCGGCGCCGCCGGAAGGCGATCAGACGAGCGCCGCTCAACCCGTTGTAGACCAACGGTTAGTTTGTGTCAGAGTTGTAAGATCATAGGCGTTGACGCTGCGAAAGGCCTCGCTCAGGTTTGCGGGCTGATCCAGGTCGCGCGCATCTGACGCGGGACCCGATCCAGACGACTAACAAGAATGACCGAGCCCACAAGAGGCCCGGCAGGGAGGACGGCGCAGTGATCCGCAATTTTCTTGCGGTTGGGACGGGTGAGAGGCGCCGTGCGCGACCCCGGCCTACGATAGCTGATTTACAGAGTCTGACGTCCGGGCGCGACGGTTTGCGCCTGCTTCATATTGATATCGGCCGGAGATTTTAATGACGGCGACACCCTCAGAGATTCCCCCTCTGAAGCTCCACACCAAGGTGTTCTACGCCCTGGGGTCCGTGGCCAACGCGGTCAAGGGCCGTGGCTTGGCCACCTTCCTGATGATCTTCTACAATCAGGTCGTGGGGCTTCCGCCGGCGACCGTGTCGGGGGTGCTGATGGTGGCCCTGATCTTCGACGCCTTCTTCGACCCCCTGGTCGGCCAGGTGTCAGACAACTTCCGCTCCAAGCTGGG
>NZ_JAUSBZ010000015.1 GCF_030651755.1 Phenylobacterium sp.
CCGTGCGCGAGCATCCCGAGCTGGTGAAGAAGTACCTGGGCACGGTGGTTCCGGCCTCGGACAATTATTTCGCCTGCCTCAACAGCGCGGTCTTTTCCGACGGCAGCTTCGTCTATGTGCCGCCGGGCGTGCGCTGCCCGATGGAGCTGTCGACCTACTTCCGCATCAACGCTGCCGAGAGCGGCCAGTTCGAGCGGACCCTGATCATTGCTGATGCGGGCGCCTACGTCTCCTATCTGGAGGGTTGCACCGCCCCCATGCGGGACGAGAACCAGCTGCACGCCGCCGTGGTGGAGCTGGTCACCCTGGATGATGCGGAGATCAAATATTCCACCGTCCAGAACTGGTATCCAGGCGATCCCGAGACCGGCAAGGGCGGCATCTACAACTTCGTCACCAAGCGCGCCGACTGCCGGGGTGATCGCTCCAAGGTGTCCTGGACCCAGGTGGAGACCGGCTCTGCCATCACCTGGAAGTACCCCTCCTGCGTCCTGCGGGGGAAGGACAGCGTGGGCGAGTTCTATTCTATCGCCATCACCAATGGCCGCCAACAGGCCGACACCGGCACCAAGATGATCCATCTGGGGGAGGGCACGCGTTCGCGGATCATCTCCAAGGGCATCTCGGCGGGGCGGTCGTCCAACACCTATCGCGGCCTGGTCTCGGCCCACCCCAAGGCCAAGGGCGCGCGCAATTTCACCCAGTGCGACAGCCTGCTGATCGGCAAGACCTGCGCGGCCCATACGGTGCCCTATATCGAGGCCCGCAACGGCCAGTCGGTGTTTGAACACGAGGCCACCACCACCCGCCTGTCGGACGACCAGCTCTTCTATGTGATGCAGCGGGGGCTCTCGCAGGAGGAGGCCGTCCAGCTGCTGGTCAATGGCTTCGTCAAGGACGTGCTGCAGGAACTCCCCATGGAGTTCGCCGTCGAAGCCCAGAAGCTCGTCGCCATCTCTCTCGAAGGGTCCGTCGGATGACCCATGATCAAGCTCGGACCCTGTCTATGACTCTAAAAGCCGCCTTCGAAGCCGAACACGCCCGCCGGGAGGCCGAACGCCTGGCCCGGGAGGCGGCCGAACAGCAGCGGCAGGCGGAGGATCTGGCGCGCGCCGAAAACCTCGAAGCGACGCTGGCCCAGGACAGCGATTTCCTGACCAGCCGCGGCGTCGGGCTGGAGCGCCGTCGCTACACGGTCACCCTCGATCACGCCGACTATCGGATCGCGGCCTATTTCGAGGACGGCCAGGTAAGCGTGACGGCCTCGGACAAGCGCAACGCCACCACCTCGGCGGCGCCGCGTAAGCAGCAGTTCGCTGAAAGCGTCGAGGACGCGGTGCTGATCATGGCGCAATTCCTGGCTGACGAGACCCGCTGATGCTGTCGATCAAGAACCTGCACGCCCGCGTCGAGGCCGCCGAGATCCTCAAGGGCCTGAGCCTGGAGCTGCCTGCCGGCGAGGTCCACGCGATCATGGGCCCCAACGGCGCCGGCAAGTCGACCCTGTCCTATGTGCTGACTGGCCGTCAGGGCTATGAGGTCACGCAAGGGAGCGCCACCCTCGATGGGGAAGACCTGCTCAGCCTGGAGGCCAATGAACGCGCCGCCCGGGGCGTCTTCCTGTCGTTTCAATATCCCCTGGAAATCCCCGGCGTGCCGGCCATGACCTTCCTGCGCACAGCCATGAACGCGCAGCGCAAGGCCCGCGGCGAGCCGGAGATCAGCGCCACCGAGTTCATCAAGCGCGCCCGCGAAGTGGCGGGTCAGCTGAAGATGGACTTCGACATGCTCAAGCGGCCGCTGAATGTCGGCTTCTCGGGCGGGGAGAAGAAGCGGATGGAAATCTTTCAGATGGCGATGCTTTCACCGCGCCTGTTGATCCTGGATGAGACCGACTCCGGCCTGGATATCGACGCTCTGAAGATCGTCGCCGATGGGGTCAACGCCTTGCGTAGCCCTGATCGGGCCATGCTGGTCATCACCCATTACCAGCGGCTCCTGGACTATATCCGACCGGACAGGGTGCACGTGCTGGCCGCCGGCCGCATCGCCGCCACGGGCGGCCCCGAACTGGCTCACGAGCTGGAACGGGAAGGCTATGACAAGTATGCGAGGGCCGCTTGACCCTTTCACTGGCCCTTGAGGCGCGGGACCTGTCGCAGCTGCCCAGCCGTCGGGACGAGGACTGGCGCTGGACAGACCTGCGCGGTCTGATCCGTGAACTGCCGGCGCCGTCCCCTGAGGTGAGCGCAGACGTGGGTCCTGGGCCCTTCGGCGATCTCGGCGAAGCCGTGCTGCTGGTGGTCAATGGCAAGGTCCGCGGCGATCTCGGCTTGCTGAACCTCGGCGAAGGTGAGGCCCGGGTTGTGCGCCTGCGCTTCGTCTCGGCCACAGCGGCGACTGGACATGGGGTGAAGCTCGCCGCCAGGCTCGCGCCCGGCGCGCATCTGACCTTGCTCGAATCCTACGAGGGCCAGGCCGCGGACTATCTGGCCGACGCCGCCCTGAGCTTCCAGCTGGAGACCGGCGCGCGGCTGGAACGCATCGTCCTGGCCAGCGACGACGCCGAGGGCGTCAGCGTCAGCATCGCCACGGTGGATCTCGCCCCTGGCGCCGACTTGGCCCAGACGACGCTCACCGATGGCGCTCGCCGCCAGCGCCTGGAGACCCGGGTGGCGCATCCAGGGCAGGGGGCTGCTGTTCGCATGGACGGCGCCTATCTTGTCGCCGACCGCCGTCACGCCGACCTGACCACAGCGGTCAATCATGCCGGAACCGACGGGACCACCGATCAACTGGTCAAGGGGGTGGTGGCCGACCAGGGCCGCGGCGTCTTCCAGGGCCGCATCACGGTCAGCCCGGGGGCGGATCGCACCGACGCGCGGATGGGCCACCACGCCCTGCTGCTGTCGGACCGGGCCGAGGTCAACGCCAAGCCGGAACTGCTGATCTTCGCCGACGATGTGGCCTGCGCCCACGGCAATACGGTGGGCGCCCTGGACGAAGACGCCCTGTTCTACGCCCGGCAGCGCGGCATCCCCGAGGCTGAGGCCCGGGCCATGTTGACCGAGGCCTTCATCGGCGAGGTCATCGACCGGATCGTCCATGAGGGCGCTCGCGAGGTCGCCCGCGCCTGGGCCGCTGAACGGCGGGTGGGCTGATGGCGTTCGACGTCGAGGCGGTCCGCGCCGAATTTCCGATCCTGGAGCGGCAGGTGAACGGCCATCCGCTGGTCTATCTGGACTCCGCCGCCTCGGCTCAGAAGCCGCGGGCTGTGATCTCGGCCATGAGCCGGGCGATGGAGACGTCCTACGCCAATGTGCATCGGGGTCTGCACACCCTGGCCAACGAGACCACGGAGGCCTTCGAACAGGCCAGGGCCTCTGTGGCGCGGTTCATCGGCGCCGAAATCCATGAGGTCGTCTTCACCAAGGGCGCCACCGAGGCGATCAACCTGGTGGCGACAGGCCTGGGGAGCACCCTGAAGGCCGGCGACGAGATCCTGCTCACCCAGATGGAGCATCACGCCAATATCGTGCCCTGGCACTTCCTGCGTGAGCGGTTGGGCGTCGTCCTGCGCTTTGCGCCAGTCACCGAAGCCGGTGAGCTCGACCTCACGGCCATGGCGCAGATGATTGGTCCCCGCACACGGATCGTGGCCTTCAGCCACATGTCCAATGTGCTCGGCACCATAAATCCCGCCGCCGAAATCATCGCCATGGCTCGGGCGGCCGGCGCGCTCACCCTGGTCGATGGCTGTCAGGCGGTCGTGCACCAGGTGGTGGACGTCAAGGCGCTGGACGCCGACTTCTATGTCTTCTCCGGCCACAAGCTCTATGGACCGACCGGCATCGGCGTCCTCTACGGCAAGGCCGAGCGTCTGGCTGATCTGCCGCCCTATCAGGGGGGCGGGGAAATGATCGCCACCGTGTCCGAGGCGGCCATCACCTACGCCGACTCGCCCCACCGGTTCGAGGCCGGCACTCCGGCCATTCTCGAAGCCATTGGCCTGGGGGCGGCGATCGAGTGGCTGAACGGTCTCGATCGGGAGGCCATCGCCGCCCATGAGGCGACCCTCTACGCCCGGGTTCTTGACCAGCTCTCCGGCGCCAACTGGCTGCGGATCATCGGTGAGGCGCCGGGCAAGGGCGCGATCCTCTCCTTCACCATGGAGGGCGCTCACGCCCACGATGTGGCCCAGATCCTCGACCGCTACGGGGTCGCGGTGCGAGCCGGCGCCCATTGCGCCGAGCCTCTGATGCGCCGGTTTGGGGTGACCTCCAGCGCCCGGGCCTCCTTTGGCCTCTACAACACCGAGGCGGAGGCTGACGCCTTCGCCGCCGCCCTTTTCAAGACTCAGACCTTTTTCGCGTGAACGCCATGGATGACGCCCCCGCAACCACCGCCGCCACCACGGCCCTGTCCCAGGCGGAGCTCGACGCCCTGACCGATCAGCTGATCGACAAGCTCAAGTCGGTCTATGACCCGGAAATCCCGGTCGACATCTACGAGCTTGGCCTGATCTACAAGGTCGATGTCTCCGACGATAAGGACGTGGCCATCGACATGACCCTGACCGCCCCGGGCTGCCCGGTGGCTGGGGAAATGCCGGGCTGGGTGCATGATGCGGTCATGGAAATTGGCGACATACGCTCGTGCAAAGTCGATCTGGTTTTCGACCCGCCATGGGACCCATCAAGGATGTCCGATGAAGCCAAGCTTCAACTCAACATGTTCTGACCCCATATCCTGATCATGGAACAGCTCAACTTGACCCCAACGCCCCGCGTGCGCCGCCCCCGGCCTCAGGTCGTCTCCCTGACGGAGGCCGCCGCTGATCGGGTGCGCGACATTATGGCCCGGGCGGACAAGCCCTATGCTGGCCTGCGGGTGGGCGTGAAGAACGGCGGTTGCGCGGGTCAGGAATATGTCCTGGAGTACGCCCAAGCGGCCGACCCCATGGATGAGGTGGTGCAGGACAAGGGCGTGACCATCCTGGTGGAGCCCAAGGCGGTGCTGTTCCTGATCGGCACTGTGGTCGACTACGAGACCACGGCCCTGTCGTCCAAATTTGTTTTCCGCAATCCGAACGAGACCGACGCCTGCGGCTGTGGCGAGAGCGTCACCATCGTGCCGCAGACGGACGACACCGAGGCTTAAGCGCCGCCTCAGCGGCCCTGGAACTGGGCTGGCCGCTTCTGCAGGAAGGCGACGACGCCCTCCCGGGAGTCCTCGGTCAGGCCGGCTTCGCGCTGAACAACCCGCTCGGCGTGCAGCTGCTCGGCCCACTCGGCGTCGAGGCCGTCCCAGACCAGCTTGCGGATATAGCCCAGGGCCTTGGGCCCGGTGGCCAGGGCCTGGGCCAGAGACATGGCTGTGTCCATGAGTTCTTCGTCAGGCACGCAGCGATTGATCAGGCCCCACTCCAGGGCCTTGGCCGCCGGCAGCTTCTCCCCTAGCAGGGTCAGTTCCATGGCTCGGGCCTTGCCCACCAGCCGGCTGAGCAGGTAGGTCGCCCCGCCGTCCGGCACCAGACCGATCCGGCGGAAGGCCTGCAGGAAATAGCCGCTTTCCCCCGCCACAATCAGATCCCCCATCAGGGCGAGGGAACAGCCGATGCCCGCCGCCGCGCCGTTCACCGCGGTCACGATCGGGATGGGATAGTCCCGCAGACGGGTGACGAAGGGATTGTAGATGGTCTCCAGAGCGCTGCCTGAGTCCCGCGCCTGGGCTTGCATCTGATCCTGGGCGGCCGGCGCATCGGCGCGTCCAGTCAGGTTGGCGCCGGAGCAAAAGCCGCGACCTTCGCCGGTGATGACCACGCAGCGCACGCCGGACTCGGGCTTGGCGAAGCCCGCCATGGCGTCGTCAAGCTCCGCCATGAGGTCGAGGCCCGCCGCATTCAGGGTCGAGGGATCAGAGAGGGTGACCACCGCCACGCCCTCGGCGACCGAGGTCTTGATCTTCTTGTAGGTCATGGGAAGTTCCTCCGGCGCGGGTCAGGCGTGATCCTGGAGGAACCTACGTTGCGTCAGCCAAGGAGGGAATGGGGGCGAACCCGTATCTCAGGCGGCGTTGGAGAGGGGATCGGCCATGCTGACGCGGTTGCGGCCTCCATGTTTAGAGGCATAGAGCGCAGCATCCGACCGTTCCATGAGGCTGTGCGCTGATTCCCCCGGCTGCCGCTCGGCGAAGCCCGCCGAGACGGTGATGTTGCCGAGATCCTCGTTGGTCGAGCGCCGCTTCAGCACCCTCGAACCGATTTCCTGGCGGATTTCCTCCAGGGCGATCGAGGCGGCCTGGCGATCTTCACCGGGGAAGATCACCGCGAATTCTTCCCCGCCATAGCGGGCCGCCAGGCGCGGGGTGGCGCCCACCCGGCCAATGACGCTGGCGACGTAGCGGATGACCTGATCGCCGGTCTGATGGCCCCAGGTGTCATTAAAGTTTTTGAAGTGATCGATGTCGATGAGGGCCAGGGTCAGGAAGCCGCCGCCTTCCTCAGCCTCAACACAGGCCCGCTCGAGCTCTTCATCGAAAGCTTTGCGGTTTGCGAGATTGGTCAGGCCGTCGGTGGTCGCCTCGCGGCGGACCTGCTCCAGATGCTCGCGCAGCCGGGCGACTTCACTGCTGGACTCACTCAGACGTTTTTCCAGGGACTGGTTTTCCAACTGCACCCGTTGGGTCGCACCGGCCAGGGTCTTCACCGTGGCTTCCAGGCTGGCGACATCCTTCTCAGCGGAGAGGGACTGGCTGGCCGTGGCCAGGGTCAGTCCGTAGGCCATGCTCGATTGCTTGGCTGAATCGATGGCCGCAGAGACCGAGGCCAGTTCGCGGCTCAACTGATCACCAGTGTCCCGGATCTGTTCGTTCAGCTTGGCCTTGGGCAGATATTGCGCGGCGAGGCCTTCACTGACGAGGTCGGTGAAGGCGGTCCCAGCCGAGAGCATCCGAGACATTTCCTGGCCCAGGGCGCCCTCGGGATCGGCGAGAAAGTGAATCCAGAGCTCGAAATTGACCGTGGTCGGCCAGACGCGATGGCGTTCCATCTCCTCGACGGCCTTTCGGGCCAGCCCAAAGCCCTCTGGGCCCCTGAGCCTGGTCTCGAGTTCCTGAGACATTGATCGTCTTCCCTGCCTTCCGCGAGCACCCGGCGGTTCTCGCGGCCCCGCCCCAATCTCCACGGCCACATTACGAACGAGAGTCAAACGAGCCGTTAAAACGATAACGGGGGTCGCAGAGACTACTCGTCGCGGGTCGGGGTGGGGCGCAGCAGGAAGGCGGGGGTCTCGCCGCCAAAGCCGCGAACGCCATTGCGAGCGTCGTCAGCCTCGTCGCGGGCCTTGACCCCACGGATCGGCCGCTCAGTCGTGCGGGCGGTCCGGCGAGGGGGCCTATCCTCTGCGGCGGGCTCAGCAGCGACCGGCTCAGGCGGCGTGGCGACCTCGACGGGCGCCGCGGCGGCCTTCTTCTCCGGCCGGGCGCGTGTGCGGCTCCGGGTGCGGGGACGATCCTCCGGGGTGACTGTCGGCGTCGCTGTGGCGACCTCGGCGGGCGCAGGCGCGGGCGCCTCAACCTGGGGCGCTGGCGCCGGAGCTTCCGCGGCCTGGGGCTCGGAGTCCTCGCGAACCGGACGTCGGCCGCGGGTCGGCGTGCGGGACTCCCCACGGCGGCCGCCGTCACGGCTGCTGGAGCTGCGTCCGCCGCCCCGGCCGCGCTCATCGGTCAGGCTTGCCCAATCGAGGTCCAGCGGCGCCATTTTCGGCGTCTGACCGATCAGCTTCAACACCTTGTCCAGGGACTTGGAGTCCGCCGGGGTGACGATCATATAGGTTTCGCCGGTCCGGCCAGCCCGGCCGGTCCGCCCGATGCGGTGGACATAGTCGTCCGCATGGTGAGGGACGTCGTAATTGAACACATGGCTGACGGCGGGAATGTCCAGACCGCGGGCGGCCACGTCGGAGGCCACCAGCAGCTTCAACTCGCCCTTGCGGAAGCTTTCCAGCGTCCGGGTCCGCGTGGCTTGATCAAGGTCGCCGTGGATGGGAGAGGCGTCGAAGCCATGGGTCTTGAGCGACTTGGCGACGATGTCGACTTCGGTCTTGCGATTGCAGAAGACGATGCCGTTCTTGACGTCGGCCCGCTCGGCCAGGGCGCGCAGGGCCGCGCGCTTGGCCTTGGAGTCGGAAACCGGAAGTTCGGTGATGTACTGAGTGATGGTCTCGGCGGTGGTGGCCGGACGGCTGGCCTCGATCCGGGTGGGATCATTGAGGAACTGCTTGGTCAGCCGGGTGATCTCCGGCGGCATGGTGGCCGAGAAGAACAGCACCTGACGCTTGGGCGGCGTCATCTTGAAGATGCGCTCGATGTCGGGAATGAACCCCATGTCGAGCATGCGGTCAGCCTCGTCGACCACCAGCATCTGGACGCCGGTGAGCAGCAGCTTGCCGCGCTCGAAATGGTCGAGAAGACGGCCCGGGGTCGCGATCAGGACGTCGACCCCCCGGTCGAGCTTGGATTCCTGGTCGCCGAAAGACACGCCGCCGATCAGCAGGGCCCAGCTGAGCTTGTGATACTTGGCGTACCGCTCAAACGACATGGAGACCTGGTCGGCCAGTTCCCGGGTCGGCGCAATCACCAGGGCGCGGGGCATCCGCGCCTTGGAGCGGCCCGCCGCTAGGCGGTCGATCATCGGGAGCGTAAAGGCCGCGGTTTTACCGGTGCCGGTCTGGGCGATGCCCAGGACGTCGCGTCCAGCCAGGGCGACAGGAATCGCCGCCTCCTGAATGGGCGTGGCGGTGGTGTAGCCGGTTTCGGCTATGGCCTTGAGCGTCGGTTCCGACAGGCCCAGAAAAGCAAATTCAGTCATTCAGCGGCTAATTAAGATCAGCGGACGCGAACCTCGCGCCACGGATCGGCAGGCGCGTCGTTATCGAGGCGCGCCGCGGAACATAGGCGTAAGCGCTTTCAAGTCAACGCATGAGACGTGGTGTTGAAGGCGGGGGCGCCGATTGATGGTCTGGAGCCGCCAGGCTCACACATCGAGATCATCGGTGGCGAATTCGGCGTTTTCCTGGATGAAGCGGAAACGCAGTTCCGCCTTGCGGCCCATCAGGGCCTCAACCAGGTCGATAACGGCCTCTTCGGAGCGGGGCAGGGTCACCCTAGCCAAGATGCGCTTGGCCGGGTCCATGGTGGTTTCCTTGAGCTGGGCGGGCATCATCTCCCCCAGGCCCTTGAATCGGCCGATTTCCGGCTTCTTGCCCTTGAATTGGGTGGCCAGCAGTTCCTCCCGGTGGGCGTCGTCCCGGGCATAGACCGTCTTTCCCCCATGGCTGATCCGGTACAGCGGCGGCAGGGCCAGGAAGAGGCGTCCGGCGCGGATCAGGCCGGGCATGGTGCGGTAAAAGAAGGTGATCAGCAGCGAGGCGATGTGGGCGCCGTCGACGTCGGCGTCGGTCATGATGACGATGCGCTCGTAGCGCAGGTCTTCTTCCTTGAACTTGACGCCGGGCTGGACCCCCAGGGCCAGCATCAGGTCGCTGAGCTCCTTGTTGGCGCCGAGCTTGTCGGCGCCGGCCGAGGCCACGTTCAGGATCTTGCCGCGCAGGGGCAGGATGGCCTGGGTTCGGCGGTCGCGGGCCTGCTTGGCGGATCCGCCGGCCGAATCGCCCTCCACCAGAAACAGCTCGGTGCCGTCCGAGGCCTGGATGGCGCAGTCGGCCAGCTTGCCGGGCAGGCGCAGCTTGCGGGTGGCCGAGGCGCGGGCGACGTCGCGGTCCTTTCGGCGCTTCAGGCGCTCTTCGGCGCGCTCGATGACGAAGGCCAGCAGGGTGCTGGCGGCCTTGGGCTGCGCCGTGAGCCAGTGATCGAAGGGGTCGCGCAGGGCGGCCTCCACCAGGCGCTGGGCGTCGCTGGAGGAGAGGCGTTCCTTGGTCTGGCCCTGGAACTCGGGATTTTTCACGAAGACGCTGATCAGGGCGCCGGCCTGGGCCAGGACGTCTTCGGCGGTGATCAGGCCGCCGCGCTTCTCGTTGGTGAGCTCGGCATAGGCCTTCAGGCCGCGGGTTAGGGCGGCGCGCAGGCCCGCCTCATGGGTGCCGCCCTCGGGCGTGGGGACGGTGTTGCAGTAGGAGCGCATGAAGCCGTCGGCCTCACCGAAACCGTCGGCGGTCCAGGCGATCGCCCACTCCACGGCGCCAGCCTCGCCCTGGCGGGTGAAGCGGCCGGCGAAGGGCTCGGGCGTCACAGTCTCCAGCTTTTCCACCTGCTCGGCGAGATAGTCGGCCAGGCCATTGGGGAAGCGGAACACCGCCTCGGCCGGGGTCTGGTCCTGGATCCGGGCCGGGTCGCACTTCCAGCGGATCTCGACCCCACCGAACAGATAGGCCTTGGAGCGGGCCATCCGGTAAAGTCGGGCGGGTTTGAAGGCCGCGCCTTCGCCAAAGATCTGCGGATCGGGCAGGAAGCGGATCATCGTGCCGTGCTTGCGGCTCGGCTGGCCCTTTTCGATGGGGCCAAGCGGCTTGCCGCGGGCGAAGGCCTGGCGCCACTCGAACCCGTCCTTCCAGGCGCTCACCTCGACCCGTTCGGACAGGGCGTTGACCACCGAGACCCCGACCCCGTGCAGGCCGCCGGAGGTCTCATAGGCCTTGCCGGAGAACTTCCCGCCGGAGTGCAGGACGGTCATGATCACTTCCAGGGCCGACTTGCCCGGGTGCTTGGGGTGCGGGTCGACAGGAATGCCGCGGCCGTCGTCCTTGACGCTCAGATAGCCGTCGGCGTCGAGGTTGACCTCGATGAACTTGGCGTGGCCGGCGACGGCCTCGTCCATGGCGTTGTCCAGCACCTCGGCGAACAGGTGATGCAGGGCCCGCTCGTCGGTGCCGCCGATATACATGCCCGGCCGCTTGCGGACCGGCTCCAGCCCTTCGAGGACCTCGATATCCTTGGCCGAGTAGCCCCCTGCCGCCGTGCCGGCCTGAGGCGCCTCGCCAGTCGGCGGAGGCGGCGGGCTGGGGCGTGGCTCATGGCTCTGCGCCAGCGGCGATGCGGCCGGCGGGTTCAGGGCGTCATCGAAGAGAGAGGCTTGGGGAGGGGCCTTGGACATTGGCTCGGAAGCTGGGGCGATTCGGGAGGCCCCGGTATGAATCGGGCGCTGAGACAAATCAATGCGCAGGACCGTGGAAGGAAAAAGGGCCGCAGCTTGCGCCGCGGCCCTTCAACCTTAACCTCAGACCTTGAGGTTTAGCACTTGTAGTACATGTCGAATTCGACGGGGTGCGGATGCAGTTGCAGGCGCATCACCTCTTCCATCTTCAGCTCGATATAGCTGTCGATGAAGTCGTCATCCATGACCCCGCCCTTCTTGAGGAAGGCGCGATCCTTGTCGAGGTTCTCCAGGGCTTCACGCAGCGAGCCACAGACTTCCGGAACCTTCTTCTGCTCGCGCGGCGGCAGGTCATAGAGGTTCTTGTCCATGGCCGGACCCGGATCGATCTTGTTCTCGATCCCGTCGAGGCCAGCCATCAGCAAGGCGACGAAGGTCAGATAGGGGTTGCCCATCGGATCGGGGAAGCGGGCTTCGATACGCTTGGCCTTGGGCGAGTCCACATGCGGGATGCGGATCGAGGCCGAGCGGTTGCGCGACGAATAGGCCAGCTTCACCGGGGCTTCGTAGCCGGGCACCAGGCGCTTGTAGCTGTTGGTGGTGGAGTTGGCGAAGGCGTTGATGGCCTTGGCGTGCTTGATGATGCCGCCGATGTACCAGAGGCATTCCTGCGACAGGCCGGCATACTTGTCGCCGGCGAACATGGGCTGGCCGTCCTTCCAGATCGACTGGTGGACGTGCATGCCCGAGCCGTTGTCGCCGAACATCGGCTTGGCCATGAAGGTGGCGGTCTTGCCGTAGGCGGCCGCGACGTTGTGGATGACGTACTTATAGAGCTGCATCCGGTCGGCCATGGTCAGCAGATCGGAGAACTTCAGACCCAGTTCGTGCTGGGCGGGCGCCACCTCGTGGTGGTGCTTTTCGGGCTGCATGCCGAGCTCGCCCATGACGGCCAGCATTTCGCCGCGGAGGTCCTGGGCGGAGTCCACCGGATTGACCGGGAAATAGCCGCCCTTGGGGCCGGGCCGGTGGCCCATATTGCCCTCGGCATATTCCTTGGACGAGTTCACCGGCAGTTCGGTGGAGTCGAAGGCGTAGCCGGTGTTGTGGCCAGCGGTCGACCAGCGGACGTCATCGAACAGGAAGAACTCAGCTTCCGGGCCGAAATAGACCGTGTCGCCGATGCCGGCGGCCTTCACATAGTTCAGGGCGGCCTTGGCGATGGAGCGCGGGTCGCGGTTGTAGGGGGTGTTGGTGTCGGGGTTCAGCACGTCGCAGAACAGGCAGAGCGTCGTCTGCTGATAGAAGGGGTCGATATAGGCCGAGTTCAGGTCCGGCCGCAGCTTCATGTCGGACTCGTTGATGGCTTTCCAGCCGACGATCGAGGAGCCGTCGAACATGGTGCCGTCGGTCAGGAAGTCGTCATCGACCAGATCGATGTCGAAGGTGACGTGCTGCATCTTGCCGCGGATGTCGGTGAAACGGACGTCGACATATTTGACGTCCTTCTCGGCGATCATATCCAGGATGTCTTTGGCGGTGGTCATGGCGGTTATCCCCTAACTCGCGTGATAGGTCAGAATCTTAGACGGCAAGCGCGCCGGTTTCGCCGGTGCGAATGCGCAGAACCTCGATGATCTCGGAGACGAAAATCTTTCCGTCGCCGATGCGGCCGGTGCGGGCCGCTGTGGTGATCGCCTCAAGGGCGCTGTCGAGCTGGTCGTCGGCGACCACCACCTCGATCTTAATCTTGGGCAGAAAATCGACGACGTACTCGGCGCCGCGATAGAGCTCGGTCTGCCCCTTCTGGCGACCATAGCCCTTGGCCTCAAGCACCGTCATGCCCTGCACGCCCAGTTCCTGCAGAGCTTCCTTCACCTCGTCGAGTTTGAAGGGCTTAATGACGGCTTCGATCTTCTTCATGGGGCCTCGTCAGATTGAACGCGCCGCCCTGTACGGGGGGTGAGGCGACGGAGCATGCCGAGCCGCGGGGGGACAAGGGGCGCCCCGCACGGGACTTCGGGCCGGAGGCGCGAAATCGCACCTTGCGCAAAAAACGGGCGCCAGTCGCACAAGAATTGTGCGTTGCGGAAATCGCCTTGTGAGCTGCCGCTAGCCCCCTAGGATCGAACTGTGCAGTTGGGTGCGGAGGCTTCGCCATGGACGATAGAACCCCAGTTCTCATAGGAGCGGGACAATTCACCTATCGGGGCGAACCGCAGTCGTCCCCCCCGCCGACTCAACTGCTGAAGATTGCGGCGCTCGCTGCTGCGCAGGATGCGGGTCTGTCCGAGGCCGCCCTGGGCGGGATCGACAGTCTGGCTGTCGTGGGCTTCACCGTCGACGCCCCGGGGGGCGGCCGTCCGACCCCGCACAGCGCCAACCCGCCGGCCAGCCTGGCCCGGGTCCTGGGAGCGTCGCCGGATTGGGCGGTCTATTCCCACATGGGGGGCAACAGCCCCCAGCAACTCATCAATGTCCTGTGCGAGCGGGTGAGCCGGGGCGAGACCCGGCTTGGCCTGGTGGTGGGCTGCGAGTTTCTGGGCTCGGCCACCAAGCGGTTGACCAGGGGCCTGGGTTTCGATGACTGGAACGAGGAGGTTGACCTCGACCCTCCAGAGCGGATCGGCGATCCGCGCCCAGGGGTCACCCCCTATGAGGCGCGCCATGGACTTGGAAGGCCGATCAACACCTACCCGCTGTTTGAGAACGCCCTGCGCGCTCGGGACGGCCGCAGCATCCCAGACCATCAGAAACGTCTGGGTGAGCTGTTCGCCCCCTTCACAGAGGTGGCGGCCCGGAACCGCGACGCCTGGTTCCCCATCGCCCGGACCGCCGAAGAGCTGATCACCGTCACCGAACGCAACCGGATGGTGGGCTTCCCCTACACCAAGTACCTGAACGCCATCATGGACGTGGACCAGTCGGCAGGCGTGCTGGTGGCCAGCCTGGCCAAGGCCAGGGAGCTGGGCGTGCCTGAGGAAAACCTGGTCTATCTGCACGGCTGCGCCGACGCCGCTGACCTCTGGTATCCCTTGGATCGCCAGAATTTCCACTCCAGTCCCGCCATGCGCCTGACCGGCGCCCGGGCCCTGGAGATGGCCGGGGTCAGCCTTGATCAGATCGGAGTCATCGACCTCTATTCCTGCTTCCCCGTGGCCGTGGAGATCGGCGCCGAGGCCCTGGGACTGGCTCTGGATGATCCCCGCGGCCTGACGGTCACAGGCGGACTGCCCTATGCGGGCGGGCCAGGAAACAATTACGCCATGCATTCGATCGCCGTGATGATGCAGCGGTTGCGAGAGGCGCGGGACACCTACGGTCTGGTGACGGCCAACGGCTGGTTCCTGACCAAGCAGTCGACAGGAATTTATTCCTGCCGCGCGCCCGAAAAGCCCTTTGAGCGCCAGGACCCAGGCGTCATTCAGCGCCAGATCGACGCCCTGCCGCATCCGGTTGTCACAGAAACGCCTCAGGGTCGCGCCGTGATCGAGACCTACACCGTCGTCCATGGCCGTGAGGGCTATATGATGGGCATCGTCGTCGGCCGCGATGAGGCGGATCGTCGATTCGTCGCGCACACGCCTACCGATCCCGGCGTGCTTCATAGCCTTGAGGCGGCGGAATCTGTCGGTCGAACCGGCAGCGTCGGTCCCGCCCCCGAAGGTCAACGCAACCTCTTTGTTCCGGACTGAACCCATGTCGCGCCTCTATCTGATCCGCCACGGAAAGCCCGCCGCCACATGGGGCGGCCATGACGATGATCCGGGGCTGGATGAGACTGGCAGGGTCCAGGCCGAGGCGGCCCGGGACTTCCTGCTGGCCCTGCCTCCTGAGGAACGGCCCCGCCTTGTGGTCTCCTCGCCCCTGGCCCGTTGCCGCGAGACCGCCGAGCCGACAGCCGAGGCCTTGGGGATTGCGGTGGAGATCGATCCGGGCGTCGGCGAAATCCCGACTCCGGCGGCCCTGGCTGCTGAATCCCGCGGGGAATGGCTGCGCCAGGCCTTTCAGGGGGCCTGGGCCGAGATCGAGGGCGACCTCGACTATGACGCGTGGCGTCAGCAGGTCGCCCAGGCCCTTCAGGGGCGGGGAGACACCGCGGTTTTCAGCCACTTTGTGGCGATCAATGCGGTAATTTCGGTCCTGACGGGGGAGGATCGCGTGGTCAGCTTCCGGCCTGATCATACTTCGATCACCATCTTGGAAACCGACGGCAAGACCTTGACCTTGATCGAGAAGGGGCGCGAAGCCTCCACTGGCGTACTTTAGACCCTTTCGGCGGAGTTGACGTGGCGCCCAATCAAATCCTGACCGTCTCCGAAATGGCGGCGGCAGATCGTGCGGCCGTCGTCGCCGGAACTCCCGCCATTGCCCTGATGGAACGCGCCGGCGCTGCAGTCGCTGACGCGGTTCTGAGCCGCTTTGCGCCTTGCGAGACCCTGGTCCTCTGTGGCCCCGGCGACAATGGCGGCGATGGCTATGTGGTGGCCCGTCTTCTGGCCGAGCAGGGCTGGCCCGTGCGGGTGGCTGCGCTCGCATCGCCCCGAACCGATAGCGCCAAGGCCATGGCCACCCTCTGGACAGGCGTCACGACGGATATCCAGGAGGAGATCCAGGCCACGCTCTATATCGACGCCCTGTTTGGCGCCGGTCTTTCAGGCCCGCTGACCGGGGACGCCGCCCGGGTGGTCCATCACCTGAACGCCACGCCCGAGCGTGTGGTCGCCATTGATACGCCGAGCGGACTTCCAGGCGATACCGGCCTGCCCCAGGGGGTCTGCGGCCGCGCCGGCCTGACCGTCACCTTTCACGCCCGCAAGCCCGCCCATGTGCTGGAGCCGGGCAGGGGGCGTTGTGGCGAGGTGGTGGTCGCCGACATCGGCCTGGGCGAGAGCGCGGCGACCCTGTTCGAAAACACCCCTGAGCTTTGGGCTCCGCGTTTCCCCTGGCCCACCGCCGCCTCACATAAGCATGCGCGCGGGCGGATGGTGGTGGTCAGCGGGCCGGCCTGGAGCACTGGCGCCGCCCGACTGGCCGCCCGGGCGGGCCTGCGCATCGGCGCGGGCCTGGTGACTGTCCTGTCGCCCCCTGACGCCTTGTCGATCAACGCCACCCACCTTGAGGCGGTGATGCTGCGGCCCTTCGATAGCGAGGCGGAGTTGGAGACTCTGGCGACCGATGTGGACGCCGCGGTGATCGGACCAGCCGCCGGGATCAATGAAACGACCCTGATGAACGTTCTCGCCCTCGCGCGCACCGGCGCAGCCCTGATCCTCGACGCCGACGCCATCACCGTGTTTCGGCAGGATCCCGAAGAACTGTTTTCCGTCCTCGACCGCGACGACGTGCTTACCCCCCATCCCGGGGAGTTCGAGCGTCTGTTCCCAGGCATCCTCGATTCGGCGCCGGAACGGATTTCCGCCACCCGTCGCGCCGCCGAACTGGCCGACGCCGTGGTGCTGCTGAAAGGTCCAGACACGGTGGTCGCCTCGCCTGACGGCCGGGCCGCAGTCTCCCTGAACGGCTCGCCGTGGCTGGCGACGGCGGGCACCGGAGACGTATTGGCCGGCTATATTGCGGGCCTGGTGGCGCAGGGCATGGACAGCTTCGAAGCCGCCTGCGCGGGAGCGTGGATCCATGCTGAGGCCGCCCAGTCCCACGGCCCCGGCCTGATCGCCGAAGACCTGCCAGGCCTGACGCCGGCGGTTCTCAGGAGACTCTATACGGGGACCTGAGGCCCTGCGCCGCTTGGGCTGCCGGGCGAGGCGACTTGACGCCTGACGGCAAACCGCCGATGGCAGACGCCGGAACGCGGGCGTGGCGGAACTGGTAGACGCACTGGATTTAGGTTCCAGCGCCGCAAGGCGTGGAGGTTCGAGTCCTCTCGCCCGCACCAACCTTTGCACTTGGACAGGGAAGGCGCCCGTGACATAAGGGCGCCCTCCCGCCGCCTCGACGTAGGCGGCGCTTCCCGTTTCACCATTAGGCGGACCGTCAAGAGCGCGTGACAGCGCCCCGGAGTCCGGAAGCAAGAATGTCGATGCAGATCGTTGAAAAGTCCGGTGAAGGCCTGAGCCGCGTTTACGGCGTCACTGTTCCGGCCGCCGACCTGGCCGAACGCCTGGACGCGCGCATCACTGAAATCACCCCCCAGCTGAACATCAAGGGTTTCCGCCCTGGTAAGGTCCCTCCGGGCCATGTGCGCCGCCTTCATGGCAAGGCGCTGATGGCGGAGCTGGTCGAGCAGACCATCTCTGAGTCCACCCAGAAGGTGCTGGAAGAGAACAAGCTGCGCCCCGCGGGCGAGCCTGATCTGAAGCCGGACGGGGATCTGCAGGACGTGGTGGACGGCAAGGCCGACCTGTCCTTCGAGATCGCCTTAGAAATCATGCCGGAGTTCGAGCCCGTCGATCCCTCGACGCTGGAGCTGGTGCGGCCGGTCTACAAGCCGGGCGACGATGAGGTGGGCGAGGCCCTGGCCGAGCTGGCCAAGCAAAATCGCAGCTTTGAGCCGCGCACCGGCAAGACCGTGAAGGCCAAGGACGGCGATCAGCTGACCATCGACTTCGTCGGCAAGATCGACGGCGAAGCCTTTGAAGGCGGTTCGGCCGAGGGCGCCCAACTGGTGCTCGGCTCGGGCAGCTTCATCCCGGGCTTTGAAGAGCAGCTGGTCGGCGCCAAGCCCGACAGCGATGTCGTGGTCAAGGTGACCTTCCCCGAGGACTATCAGGCCGCCCATCTGGCCGGCAAGGAAGCCGAGTTTGAGGTCAAGGTGACGGCGGTTTCCGCGCCAGTCGAGACCGAGGCCGATGACGCCTTCGCCGAGAAGCTGGGCATCGAGAGCCTGGACAAGCTTAAAGGCCTTCTGCGCGACAATATCGAGCAGCAGTATGTCAGCGCCTCGCGCTTCAAGCTGAAGCGCGCCCTGCTGGACGCCCTGGACACCAAGCACGACTTCCCCCTGCCGCCGAAGATGGTCGAGGCCGAGTTCGCCGCCATCTGGACCCAGGTGCAGCAGGACAAGGAACGTGAGGCCCTGCCGCCGGAAGACGCCGAAAAGACTGATGAGCAGCTTGAGAGCGAGTACCGCAAGATCGCTGAGCGCCGGGTGCGTCTTGGCCTCGTCCTGGCCGAGATCGGCCGGGTCAACAATGTGCAGGTGACCGAGCAGGAACTGATGGAGGCCATGCGCCAGGAGGCCATGCGTTATGGTCCCCAGGCGCAACAGGTCTTCGACATGTTCCGCCAGAACCCCAACGCCCAGGCCCAGCTCCGCGCCCCGATCTTCGAGGACAAGGTGGTCGACCTGATCGTCGGCAAGGCCAAGGTCGAGGACAAGGACGTCAGCAAGGATGAGCTGATGGCCGAGGACGATCTGCCGGAAGGCTACGGCGAGTAAGCCTTGCACGTCACGCCAGAGCGGCGCGACAATGTGATTGCGGATCCCGGCGTGGCCTGCAGGCGGCGCCGGGATCATGCATTTTTAGGGCTTCCGAAAGGGCCGGCGGCCGAGGGTCGCCTTGCAACCGGCCGCCGCAGACGCGATATCGGAAGGGACGGCGGCGATCTCACGTTCGCCAATCGAGAAGGGCTCTTAAGCTTATGCGTGACCATGTGACCACCGCGCTCAACCTCGTGCCCATGGTGGTCGAACAGACCAGCCGCGGCGAACGCGCCTTCGACATTTTCTCCCGGCTGCTGAAGGAACGAATCATCTTCCTCAACGGCCCGGTCGAGGACGGCATGGCCGCCCTGATCTGCGCCCAGCTTCTCTATCTGGAGTCCGAGAACCCCAAGAAAGAGATCTCCATGTACATCAACTCGCCCGGCGGCATCGTGACGTCCGGCCTGGCGATCTACGACACCATGCAATACGTGAAGAGCCCGATCTCCACCGTCTGCATGGGCATGGCCGCCTCCATGGGTTCGTTCCTGCTGATGGCCGGCGAGAAGGACCAGCGGATATCTCTGCCCAACGCCCGCATCATGGTTCACCAGCCGTCAGGCGGCTATACCGGCAAGGCCTCGGACATCCAGCGCCACGCCGAGGACATTATCAAGACCAAGGGCCGTCTGAACGAGCTCTACGCCAAGCACACCGGCCAGCCCATCGAGGTGGTCGAGGCCACTCTGGATCGCGATCACTTCATGACCGCCGAGGAAGCCAAGGCCTGGGGCATTGTGGACCACGTCTATGAGCGTCGCTCGGAAGACTAGAGACCAAGCCGCGCGGCGCTGAGCAGCGCCGCGCGTCCGGCTTCGGCGGTGACGTCAAACCGCTCGAACGCCGGGGCGCCGTCAGCCCGCAGGTCTGCGAACAGGCCTGCGGCGTCTTCGTGAAAGTGCAGGAAGGCCCGGCCGCGCCGATAGAAAACCCCCCGGGCCGCTTCCTTCATGCCCGGCAGCTGGCGAAGCTCGCTCAGCAGGGGCTCCAGCTGATCTAGGGCTTCAGCGCGGGCATGTCGCATGGGGCGCTGTCCTCAGCGATCAGCGGATACTGGTCGGGCCGAGCCAGATAATAGGCGACGCCTGGGCTACCGGCGTCACCTTCAACGGCGCGATTATAGATGCGGCCATCAAAGCCGCCCCTCTGGCGCCGCTTGGCCAGGCGCGCGGCCTCGACCGCCTCTGCGCTGAGGCCGGCGGCGGCGATCAGTGCGCCCATTACTTCGCTGACGTCAGCCAGTTCTTCGAGCAGGTCGGCCGGCGCGGCCCTGGCCGCCTCCTGCGCCTCCTCAACCAGCTTCGCCTTTAGGGCGGCGAGGAAGTCGGCGTCCTCAAGGGGGTGGCAGAAGACCGTCAGGCCCTGGTCGCGCATCATCTGCGGAAGGCCATCCCGGATCAGCTTCTCCACCCTAAACCGCATCAGGGGCTCTCCTTGAACACCCGGTAGCCCGCCTCCTCGGAAACCTTGAGCATCTCGCGGTCGCCGCTGGTGTCGCCATAGGCCGCCCGCAGTCGCAGGTCCGGCCCAAACACCGCCTGCAGTCGGGCGACCTTTTCTGGGCCGCGGCAATTACGACCATCGAACATGCCCGCGACCCGGTCCTCTGAATCAAAGGCCAGTCGCGTGGCGATCAGGTGATCGGCCCCCAGCCCGCGGGCGAAGGGCTGGACGATGATGTCCGGCGAGGCGGTGACGATCACCATGGTCGCCCGGCGGCTGCGCCAGCGTCGCCAGGTGTGCAGGGCGTCAGGTCGAAGAAGTCTGGGGGCATAGGTTTCGGCGAAGGCGCGCGCCTGAGCTTCGAGTTCCGCCCGGGGCGCCCCCAACAGAAATTCTCGCACAGCCGCAGCCTTCAGGCGGCCGCGGTTGCGGTGGAAGAGATAGGATCCCCCCGACAGCGCCAATCGCCGCATGCCGCGGGCATAGCGCGAACGCCCGGCCCGCCAGCGCAGGAAGGTGGTGAAACTGTCTTTTGTGGTGAGGGTGCCGTCGAAATCGAAGGCGACCACGCCGGCGTCGTCGGCAGGATCGTCCATTATTCCCCCAAAATGCGGCTTGCGCCGAAATAACGCAGTCTGACCATCATACCCCTCCGCTCGGAGCCACCCTTGCGAGAATCAGGCCGGGCCACTTCCAAGCGGAGCCGCTCCAGCCCCTGTTCCATCTAGGCGGACCCCTTTTCCAGCAAGGGAAGAGTGGGGCGACTTGCGTCAATCCGATACAATCCCATCTAGAGATTCGAAATTCCGCACCACCACACCGGCGTCCGTTTCGCCAGGCGAGCGTTCGCCAAGGGTTGTGATCCTGTCGCGGATCGGGGAATGTCAAGGATTAGACAACCCCCGGCGTGTATCCTGCAAGGACGGCGGGAACACGCCGCCCGCGCCCAGGCGCGGTTTCGACCGGCGTCGTCGAGAGAGTGAGACTGAACATGACCAAGGCCGCGAGCGGGGACTCCAAGAGCACGCTGTATTGCTCCTTCTGCGGGAAGAGCCAGCATGAAGTCCGCAAGCTCATCGCGGGCCCCACCGTGTTCATCTGCGATGAATGCGTCGAGCTCTGCATGGATATCATTCGCGAGGAGCACAAGATCTCCTTCGTGAAGTCGAAGGACGGCGTGCCCACGCCCCGCGAAATCCGCGAAGTTCTCGACGATTATGTGATCGGCCAGGACCACGCCAAGAAGGTGCTCTCGGTCGCCGTCCACAATCACTACAAGCGCCTGAACCACGCCACCAAGAACAACGATGTGGAGCTGGGCAAGGCCAACATCATGCTGATCGGGCCGACCGGCACGGGTAAGACCCTGCTGGCCCAGACCCTGGCGCGCATCATCGACGTGCCGTTCACCGTGGCCGACGCCACCACCCTGACCGAAGCCGGTTATGTGGGCGAGGACGTCGAGAACATCATCCTCAAGCTGCTGCAGTCGGCCGACTACAATGTCGAGCGGGCCCAGCGGGGCATCGTCTATATCGACGAGGTCGATAAGATCAGCCGCAAGTCCGACAACCCTTCCATCACCCGCGACGTGTCGGGCGAGGGCGTCCAGCAGGCCCTGCTGAAGATCATGGAAGGCACGGTGGCCTCAGTCCCGCCCCAGGGCGGCCGCAAGCATCCCCAGCAGGAATTCCTGCAGGTGGACACCACCAACATCCTCTTTATCTGCGGCGGCGCCTTCGCCGGCCTCGACAAGATCATCTCGGCCCGCGGGCAGGGGACCTCGATCGGCTTTGGCGCCAAGGTGTCAGACCCTGACGATCGCCGCACCGGCGAAATCTTCCGCCGGGTGGAGCCTGACGACCTGCTGCGCTTTGGTCTGATCCCGGAATTCATCGGCCGTCTGCCGGTGATCGCCACCCTGGACGACCTCGACGAGGACGCCCTGGTCAAGATCCTGACCGAGCCGAAGAACGCCTTCGTCAAGCAGTACCAGCGCCTGTTCGAGATGGAGAACGTCGGCCTGACCTTCACCGACGACGCGCTCAACGCCGTGGCCCGCAAGGCCATCGCCCGCAAGACGGGCGCCCGGGGCCTGCGCTCCATCCTCGAAGGTATCCTGCTCGACACCATGTACGAGCTGCCCACCTATGACGGGGTCGAAGAGGTGGTGGTCAACGCCGAGGTGGTCGAAGGCCGGGCTCAGCCGCTGATCATCTACGCCGAGCGGCGGGACAAGGGCGGCGCGGCCTGAGGCCGCGCCGATCACACACTTCTGTTGCGGCGCCGAAGACAAGTTGTCGCGCACCGGCCCGGCGCCGCTTGAACCGCAGCGCGAAGCGTCCACATAAATAGACTGAAGACACCGTCACATCGACGGACGGACCGTCCGACTCAGGCGCATCGTCTGATGTAACCGCGGTCCGAGGGTCGAGCCCTGCTTTTGTTTCGAGGGGGCCGGCCGGGAGTGAAAGCACTATGTCTGAGACAAAGAAAATCCTGCCTGTCCTGCCGTTGCGAGACATTGTCGTGTTCCCGCATCAGCCCGTGCCGTTGTTTGTCGGGCGGGAAAAATCCGTGCGGGCGCTCGAAGAGGCCATGCGCGACGACGGCAAGGACATCCTTCTGCTGACGCAGAAGGACAAGGACGACGATGATCCGTCGCCCATCGCCATCTATGAGATCGGGGTGGTCGCCACCATCCTGCAACTGCTCAAGCTGCCTGATGGCACCGTCAAGGTGCTGGTCGAGGGCAAGACCCGGGCGGGCGTCGCCCGTTACACCGATCAGGCCGACTACTATGAGGCCGAAATCGCCGACCTGCCGGACGATGGCGCGGTCTCGGCGGAGGCCGAGGCCCTCAGCCGCGCCGTGGTCGAGCAGTTCGAATCCTATGTGAAGCTCAACAAGAAGGTGCCGCCCGAGGCCCTGGCGGCCATGCCGCAGATCGACAATCCCGGGGAGCTGGCCGACCGCGTGGCCTCGCACCTCTCGGTGAAGATCAGCGAGAAGCAGGCGCTGCTGGAAATCTTCGATGTCGTGAAGCGTCTGGAGAAGGTCTACGCCCTGATGGAGGGCGAAATCTCGGTGATGCAGACCGAGAAGAAGATCCGTAATCGCGTCAAACGTCAGATGGAGAAGACTCAGCGCGAGTACTATCTGAACGAGCAGATGAAGGCGATCCAGCGCGAGCTGGGCGAACAGGACGACAGCCGCGACGAGCTGATCGAGCTGGAAAAGCGCATCAAGAAGACGCGCCTGTCCAAGGAGGCTCGCACCAAGGCCGAGGCGGAGCTGAAGAAGCTGCGCTCGATGAGCCCGATGTCGGCCGAGTCCACTGTGGTTCGGAACTATCTCGACTGGCTGTTGTCCATCCCCTGGGGCAAGGGCAAGCAGAAGCCCATCGACATGGTCAAGGCTGAGGAGATCCTCGACGAGGATCACTACGGCCTGGAGAAGGTCAAAGAGCGGATCCTGGAGTATCTGGCCGTGCAGGCCAGGACCGGCGCGCTCAAGGGCCCCATCCTGTGCCTTGTCGGCCCCCCCGGCGTCGGCAAGACCTCACTGGGACGCTCCATCGCCAAGGCGACCGGTCGGGAGTTCGTGCGCGTCTCCCTGGGCGGGGTGCGTGACGAGGCCGAGATCCGCGGTCACCGCCGGACCTATATCGGCTCCATGCCGGGCAAGATCATCCAGTCGATGAAGAAGGCCAAGACCACCAACGCCTTCTTCCTGCTGGATGAGATCGACAAGATGGGCGCCGACTATCGCGGCGACCCGGCTTCGGCCCTGCTGGAGGTGCTGGATCCGTCGCAGAACTCCACCTTCGCCGACCACTATCTGGAGGTGGACTACGATCTGACGCCGGTGATGTTCGTCACCACGGCCAACTCGCTCAACATGCCCCAGCCCCTGCTGGACCGCATGGAGATCATCCGCATCCCCGGCTATACCGAGGATGAGAAGATCGAGATCGCCAAGCGCCACGTCCTACCCAAGCTGACCAAGGATCACGGGCTGACGCCTGAAGAGTTTGTGGTCTCCGAGGACACGATCCGCGACCTGATCCGCTACTACACCCGGGAAGCCGGGGTGCGGTCTCTCGAGCGGGAACTGGGCAACCTGGCCCGCAAGACCGTCCGTGACATCGCCCGGGAAGGCCTGACCAGCATCACCATCGATCCCGAGCGCCTCGCCAAGTACGCCGGCGTGCGCAAGTACCGCTTCGGCGAGATGGACGCCGAGGACCAGATCGGGATCATCACCGGGCTGGCCTATACAGACTTCGGCGGCGACATCCTGACCATCGAGGCGGTCAAGATGCCGGGCAAGGGCCGGATGTCCATTACGGGCAACCTGAAGGACGTGATGAAAGAGTCCATCGCCGCGGCCAACTCCTACGTCCGCAGCCGGGCCACCCAGTTCGGCATAGAGCCGCCGGCCTTCGAGAAAACCGACGTGCACATCCACGTGCCCGACGGCGCAACGCCCAAGGACGGACCGTCCGCAGGCGCGGCCATGGCCACGGCCATCGTCTCGGTCCTGACTGGCATTCCGATCCGAAAGGGCATCGCGATGACGGGCGAAGTCACCCTGCGCGGCCGGGTCACCGCCATCGGCGGCCTGAAGGAAAAGCTGCTCGCCGCCCTGCGTTCGGGCGTGACGACTGTGCTGATCCCACAGGAGAACGAGAAGGACCTGGCCGATATTCCGGCCAAGGTGAAGGAGGCCCTGGAGATCATCCCGGTCAACACCATGGATGAAGTCCTGGTGCGCGCCCTGGTTCGACTGCCCGATCCGATCGAGTGGACCGAGCCGCCCAGCAAGGGGCCCGTGGCCGGAGACGACGGCGAGGCCGAGGCCATCATGACCCACTAGGGTCGGGGCTTTTCCATACCAGACGACAGGCGGCGCGGGCTCATCCCCGCGCCGCTTTGTTTGACGCGCCTGCTTAAGCCCGCATAATCCCTTGGCGCGAAGGCGTTCGCCGCTGCCGGTGCTTCGCGAAAAACAGAAAAAGGGCAGGGAGAGGAAACCACTATGACCAAGGCTGAACTGGTCTCGGCGATGGCCGACAAGGCCGGCATCACAAAATCACAGGCGAAGGACGCCCTTGAGGCCTTCGTCGACTCTGTCACCGGGTCGCTCAAGGGCGGCCAGGAAGTCCGTCTCGTGGGTTTCGGCAGCTTCGTTCCGGTCAGCCGGGCTGCTGGTGTGGCCCGTAACCCCCGCACCGGCGAGAGCGTCAATCGTCCGGCCTCCCAGACCGCGCGCTTCCGGATCGGCGAGGGGCTCAAGAACGCCCTCAACAGCTAGCAACTCCGGTGTGACCATTTCGAGGGGGCGGTCGCTTTTCGGCGGCGGCCCCTTCTTCGCCTCCGCACCGACGGAATCGGGCTCCGAATCTGTCCGGCGAGCGGGTATGAAGGCGGCCGAGGGCGGCTAGCTCAGCTGGTCAGAGCACCTGGTTTACACCCAGGGGGTCGGGGGTTCGAGCCCCTCGCCGCCCACCACGCATCTCCCCGGCGAAGGACCCATGCGATACCGTCCCCTGGGCCGCACCGGGCTCACCGTTTCCGAGATCGGTTTTGGCTGCGCCAGCTATTGGGGGCTGCTCAGGTTCGACGAGGGCGAGGCGGTCCGGCTGGTCCATCGTGCCCTCGATCTGGGGATCACCCTCTTCGACACCGCTCCGGGTTATTCCCGAGGGGAAGCCGAGCCTCGGTTGGGCCGCGCCCTGCAGGGGCGCCGGACCGACGGCCTGGTGATCGCCACGAAGGCCGGCACCTTCCATGCCGGCGGCGGCCGCACGGGTCGTGACTTCTCACCGGCCGCCATCACCGTCAGCGTCGAGGCCAGCCTGAAGCGGTTGGGCCTTGACCGACTGTCCCTGGTTCAGCTGCATGGCCCGGCGGCCGCAGAGCTGAATGACGACCTGTTCGACGCCCTTGAGCGCCTGCGCGCCCGGGGCCTGGTGTCGGCCTTTGGCGCCAACAGTTTCGATCCTGAGGTCATCGCCGCCATCATCGCTGCGCCGACGCTGGATGTGGTGATGCTGGACTACAATGTGCTGCGGCCTGAGCGCGCGCCGCTGATCGCCCAGGCCGCGACGCGGGGCAAGGGGGTGCTGGCCGGCATGCCCTTGGCCATGGGCCATGTGGACGGCCAGATCCGCAAGTTTCGGGGACTGCGCGACCTTTGGTACGCCGCCCGGGCCTTGAAGAACCATCGACAGGAATTGGCCCTGGCCGAACGGTTCGCCTGCCTCCGCCGCCTGGACGGCATGACCGCGGCCCAGGCGAGCCTGGCTTATGTGCTGGAGCACCCCGGGGTGTCGGCGGCGGTGACGGGCACGACGCGACTCGCTCACCTGGAGGCCAATGCGGCGGCGTCGGGCATGATGCTGCCCCCTGACGTGCGGGCGGGGATCGAGGCCGCGCAGAACGGCTGAGCTTTCCGCTTTCCTCCGGAGACAGCGTCGATATTGTCACCCATCGTGCCGATTTCCGATGATGGAGCCGAACCCGTGATCTTCGAACAGGCTGATCTCATGCCCCGTCCGGGGCGCTACCGGATCCTGGCCGGGCCGGGCTCGCCCTATTCGCACAAGGTTCGCGCCGCTCTGCGCTACCGCCGCATCCCCCACGATTGGACGGTGCCGCTCGGCGGGTTCGACGGCGCAGGCCAGAGTGAGGGGCTCAAGGCCTTCGGCAAGCGGCTGTTGCCTGTGGTGCTCTATCCCGACGGAAGCGCCTGGAACGACTCCACGCCGATCCTGCATGAGATGGAGACCCTGCACCCTGACGGACCCAGTCTCATGCCGCCGACGCCCGCCCAGCGGTTCCTGGCGCGGCTGGTGGAGGACTTCGCCGACGAGTGGCTGGCGGTCATCCTCATGGCCTTCCGCTGGACGTCGGAGGCGGACGTCGCCTTCTGCGCCCGCCGCCAGATGGCCGGCTGGCTGGGGGATGTCGATGAGCCGACGCTCAGCCTGGGGATCGAGGCGTTCACCGCCCGTCAGCAGATGGTCCGCAACTTTATCGGCGGCGGCGATCCCTCCACCCATGCGGCCCTGGAGGGGGAGTATCTCGCCCTTCTCGACATTCTAGAGCGCGGCCTGGCGCGGCGGTTGTTCCTGTTTGGCCAGCGCCCGTCCATCGCCGATTTCGGCCTCTACGGAATGCTGAGCCAGCTGGCCATCGATCCGACCCCGTCTCGCCTGATGCGCGCCCATGCGGTGCGCACCTATCAATGGACCCAATGGGTGGATGACCTGTCGGGGCATCAGGGAGAGTGGGCGGCCGATCCTGCGCCAGACGAAACCCTGGTTGAGTTGGTGGCCCTGGCCGGCGGCGGCTTCCGGGCCATGATGCTGGCCTCGGCCGAGGCGGCGGGCCGCGGGGAGATGCGCTGCGCCTTCCAGGTGGGGGGCGTGACTCTGGCCAGCGTCGCGCGGCCCTACACAGTGAGTTGCTGGCTCTGGCTGAAGGCCATGTTCGCCGAACTGTCCGACGCCGACCGCGAAGCCCTGCGCCCGATTCTCGAGCCGGCCGGCTTCTGGGACGTCTTGGCCTTCGCGCCGGGCGAAGCCGAACGGCTCAAGCCCTTCGCCAAGCTCTGAGTCAGGACGGCATGGGTTGAATGCGAGGGAGGAGGAGCGCCAGGTCCCCTCAAGGAAGACCATGGCGCGAGTGACGGGACTCGAACCCGCGACCTCCGGCGTGACAGGCCGGCGCTCTAACCAACTGAGCTACACCCGCATATGGCGCTCGCGTCGCCGCGAGGGGCGTCTGATAGGTCCCGACCGGAATCGTGTCAACTGGGCACGCGCTCAGATGTGACCTGGGGCGGCGAATAATGCACATCCGCCTGTGGACCCAGGGGCAGCTCCAGGGCCGACCAGAGACCGACCAGGATGATTCCGGCGCTCATCATCGCCGCCGAATAGGGCAGCATGGCGCTGATCAGGCCGCCGACGCCGAAGCCGGGGCGCCATCTCTGGCAGAATCCCAGGACCAGGGCGAAATAGGGCATCAATGGCGAGGCCATGTTCACGCTGGAGTCCCCCATGCGGTAGGCCGCCGTGGTCATCTCAGGACTGACCCCCAGCAGCATCAGCATGGGCACCAGAACCGGGGCGATGGCCGCCCACTTGGCCGAGGCTGAGCCGATCAGCATGTCGAGGGCCGCCGTCAGCACGACGATGGCCATCAGCAGGACGGGGATCGGCAGACCCGTGGCGCGGATCGCCTCTGCGCCGTTGATGGCGATGATCACCCCCAGGTTCGACCAGGTGAACATGGCGATGAAGTGGGCCGCAGCGAACGCCAGCACGATATAGGGCGCCATGGAGGCCATGGACTCCGACGCCAGGCGGACCACGTCCCGGTCAGTGCGAATCTGGCCGGTCAGCCGCCCATAGGTCAGGCCGCCAGCCAGGAAGAGGACGAAGAAGCCGGCCACCAGGGAGCGAAAGAAGGGAGTCCAGCGGGCAGGGCCATCAAGACTGCGGTCCACCAGGGGCGCGCCGGGGGCGAGGGCCATGGCGGCCCACAGGATCATGACGGCCGCCACCGCCACCCCGGACCAGATCAGGGCCCGGCGCTCGATGGGCGAGAGCGGCGCGTCCTGGGGCGGCAGGTTCTCCGGTGGGGCCCAGGGACCCAGGCGCGGCTCCACCACATTGGCCGTGACCCACCAGGCCACCGGAATGAACACCAGGGCGCCGGCGGCGGTGAAGTACCAGTTGCCCACCAGATTGGCCGTCCAGGTGGGATCGATCAGCCGGGCGGCGGGCTCCGACAGACCGAGGATCAGGGCGTCGAACTGGCCGGGCAGGGGATTGCCGGCGAAGCTGCCCACCACGCCGGCGAAGGCGGCGGCGATTCCCGCGATCGGGTGGCGACCGACGGCTGCGAAGGCGGCGCCGGCCAGGGGCAGAAGGATGACGAACCCCGAATCGGCGGCGTGATTGGCGATCAGCCCCAGGAAGATCACCACCGGGCAGACCAGCAGCCGCGGCGTGCGGCTCATCATGGCGCGGATGGCCGCCGACAGGAGGCCGACTCGCTCGGCGATGCCCGCCCCCAGCATGATCAGCAACACATAGCCCAGCGGCGCGAAGCCGGTGAGGGTGCGGGGCATCTCCACGAGCAGGGTCTGGATGTTGGCCGGGGTGAGCAGGCTCTGGGCGCGCAACAACTGACCATCGACCGGATTGATCGCACTGACGCCCACCCAGGCGCAGATCACGCTGGCCAGGGTGAGGGCGCCGATGATCCAGGCGAAGATGAAGACCGGGTCAGGCAGGCGGTCGCCGAGCCGCTCGATGGCGTCGAGGGCCCGGTGAATCATGGGTCGTCTGGTCAATTTCCCCTCCAACGAACATCTCAGCCTAGGGCGATGGCGGGCGCCCGGAAACCGAGCTCGCAGCACTTGCGAAGCATTCGCAAAATAAACGGGCCGATGCCCGGTTCGCGGGCGCAATGGTCACTTCGCGACGTCTCGCCGCAGGCGCGGGAGGCTGGGCCATGGCGTATCTCTGTTGTCGGAATCCGCTGTTTGAACCCTGCGCATTGCTGGTCTAGAAGGACCCGCGACTCCTTCGAGGACTCCATGAACGCGTTCCTTCTGCAGTACCTGCCCATCGTGATTTTCCTAGGGATCGCGACGGCTCTGGGCCTGGCCTTCGTGCTGGCCGCCGCCGTGTTCGCGCCCAAGGCGCCCGATCCGGAAAAGCTTTCGACCTACGAGTGCGGCTTCAACGCCTTTGACGATGCGCGAATGAAATTCGACGTCCGGTTCTACCTGGTGTCGATCCTCTTCATCATCTTCGACCTGGAAGTCGCGTTCCTGTTCCCCTGGGCCGTCAGCCTGATGAACCTGCCCACCGAAGCCATGCAGTTCGCCTTTTGGTCGATGATGACCTTCCTGGGCATCCTGACTGTCGGCTTCATCTATGAATGGAAGAAGGGGGCCCTGGAATGGGAGTGATCGTTCCGGCCAATTCGGCCGCCCGCGCCACGGTCGAGGGCTACGACGCCAAGATTCACGACCCCTTCTTCGACGGGGTCAACGACCAGCTGGCCGACAAGGGCTTCATCACCGCCGCCGCGGACGACCTGATCACCTGGGCGCGCACCGGCTCGCTCATGTGGATGACCTTTGGCCTCGCTTGCTGCGCCGTGGAGATGATGCAGGCCTCGATGCCCCGTTATGACCTTGAGCGCTACGGCTTTGCGCCCCGGGCCAGCCCGCGTCAGTCGGACGTGATGATCGTGGCCGGCACGCTCTGCAACAAGATGGCTCCGGCCCTGCGCAAGGTCTACGACCAGATGCCGGAACCCCGCTATGTCATCTCCATGGGCTCCTGCGCCAATGGCGGCGGCTACTACTATTTCAGCTATTCCGTCGTGCGCGGCTGTGACCGGATCGTGCCGGTGGACATCTATGTGCCGGGCTGCCCGCCAACGGCGGAGGCCCTGGTCTATGGGGTTCTGCAGTTGCAGAAGAAGATCCGCCGGACCGGGACGATCGAGCGATGACCTGGCCCGTCTCAGCCGCTGACCTCCAGACCCTTGGCCAGGCCATGGTCGCCAATAGCGCCGGCGCGCTTACGGGCGCCCATGTCGCCTTTGACGAGTTGAGTCTGACCGCGCCGCTGCCCCGGATCGTCGAGGCCCTGACCTTCCTGCGGGATCATCCGGACTACCGGTTCGAGGTGATGATCGACCTGACGGCGGTGGACTATCCCGAGCGCGAGAAGCGTTTTGAGGTGGTCTATCACCTGCTGTCGATGAGTCAGAACCTGCGGGTTCGGGTGAAGCTGGTGACGGACGAGGACACCCCGGTGCCCAGCGCCATCCCGGCCTATCCCTGCGCCAACTGGTATGAGCGCGAGGCCTTCGACATGTACGGGGTCTTCTTCGAAGGCCATCCGGACCTGCGCCGCATCCTGACCGACTATGGCTTCCACGGCCATCCGCTGCGCAAGGACTTCCCCATGAGCGGCTATGTGGAGCTGCGCTATGATGACGAGCTCAAGCGCGTGGTCTATGAGCCGATCAAGATGACCGAGTGGCGCAATTGGGACTTCCTCAGCCCCTGGGAAGGCGTGGAGCGCGGCTTCACCACCCTTCCGGGCGATGAAAAGGTGGAGCCCAAGGCATGACCGGAGAAGTCGTACCCGCCACAGAGGCCCAGCTGGCCCACAGCCCCTCGACCGAAACCGAAATCCGCAAGTTCACCATCAATTTCGGTCCGCAGCACCCGGCCGCGCACGGTGTGCTGCGCCTGATCCTGGAGCTGGACGGCGAAGTGGTGGAGCGGGTCGACCCCCATGTGGGGCTGCTCCATCGCGGCACTGAAAAGCTGATGGAGTACCGGCCCTATCAGCAGACGATCCCCTATTTCGATCGCCTGGACTATGTGGCCCCGATGAATCAGGAGCACGCCTATGTGCTCGCCATCGAGAAGCTGCTGGCTGTCGAGGTCCCCTATCGGGCCCAGCTGATCCGGGTTTTGTATTCGGAGATCGGCCGGATCCTGAGCCATCTGCTCAATGTGACGACCCAGGCCATGGACGTGGGCGCGCTCACCCCGCCGCTTTGGGGCTTCGAAGAGCGTGAAAAGCTCATGGTCTTCTATGAGCGGGCCTCAGGCGCGCGGCTGCACGCCAACTATTTCCGCGTCGGCGGGGTGCGGCAGGACCTGCCGCCGGCCCTGGTGGCCGATATCGCCGCCTGGTGCGACTCCTTCCCCAAGGCCCTGGCCGACATCGACAGCCTGATCACCGGCAATCGCATCTTCAAGCAGCGCAATGTGGATATTGGCGTGGTCAGCAAGCAGGAGGCCCTCGACTGGGGTTTCTCCGGCGTGATGGTGCGCGGGTCAGGCATCGCCTGGGACCTGCGCCGTAACCAGCCCTATGAGTGCTACAACGAGCTGGAGTTCGACATCCCGCTCGGCGTGAACGGCGACTGCTACGACCGCTATCTCTGCCGCATGGAAGAGATGCGCCAGTCGGTGCGCATCATGAAGCAGTGCTGCGAGCGCCTGGAAAAGACGCCGGGGCCGGTGCTGACCGAAGACAACAAGATCGGCGCCCCGCGCCGGGGCGAGATGAAGCGCTCGATGGAGGCGCTCATCCATCACTTTAAGCTGTTCACCGAAGGCTATCGGACTCCGCCGGGCGAGGTCTATGCCGCCGTTGAGGCGCCCAAGGGTGAGTTCGGCGTCTTCCTGGTCTCTGACGGCTCAAACAAGCCTTACAAGTGCAAGATCCGCGCGCCGGGCTATGCGCATCTTCAGGCCATGGACTGGATCAACCGCGGCCACATGCTGGCCGACGTCTCGGCCATCCTGGGCTCGCTGGACATCGTGTTCGGGGAGATCGACCGATGAACGCAGCAGCGACACGGGCGCCGGCCGACCTCGCCCAGGGCCAACTCGACGCCTACAACGCCCAGGATGTGGACGCCCTTTGCGGCTTCTTCGCCGATGACCTGATCGTCGCCGACTTCAACGGGGCGGTGACGGTGAATGGCCTGGAGGCCTTTCGGGCCAAACACGTGGCGCTTTTCGCCGAACACCCTCAGAACCGCGCCGAACTCGCCCACCGTATCGTCATCGGCGATCGGGTGATCGATCACGAGCGGGTCTATCGCCAGCCTGGGTCGGTCAGCTTCGAGGTGGCCGCCATCTACACCATCGCCGGCGGCAAGATCGCCCGCATCGATTTCGTGAAGTGAGGGGCATGTGAGCGTTCGTCGTCTTTCGCCCAATCAGCCGGCCAGCTTCGCCTTCCAGCCGCAGACGCTGGAAAAGGCGCAGTGGTGGATTTCCAAGTTTCCCGCCGCCCGTCGGCAGTCGGCGGTCATCCCGATCCTCTGGCTGATTCAGAAGCAGGAAGGCTGGGTCAGCGAGCCCGCGATCCGCGTGGTGGCCGAGATGCTCGGCATGCCTCGCATCCGGGTGCTGGAGGTCGCGACCTTCTACACGATGTTCATGCTGGAGCCGGTGGGCAGCGTCGCCCTGGTTCAGGTCTGCGGCACCACGCCCTGCCAGCTTCGGGGGTCGGAAAGCCTGATGGCGGTCTGCAAGCGCAAGATCGGTCCCAAGGACCACCTGTCGGCGGACGGCAAGTTCACCTGGCAGGAGGTCGAGTGCCTGGGCGCCTGCGCCAATGCGCCCATGGCCGCCATCAACGACTATTATTACGAAGACCTGACGCCGGAGAGTTTCGAGGCCCTGCTGGACGATTTCGCCGCAGGCAAGGCGCCCGCACCCGGTTCGGCCGCGGGGCGCCAAGGCTCGGCGCCCGAGGGCGGGCCGCTGACCCTCTCTGACCCCGCCCTCTATGACGGCACGGCCGCCAAGCCGCTGAAGAAAATCCCCAACGCCGCGCCCAAGACGCCGGCCAAGGCGGAGCCGACAGCGTGAGCGCGGAGGCGGGCATCAAGGCGCGGTTCCTGCGCATGGCGATCATCAACGGCGTCTGCGTCCTGGGTGCGATCGCAGCTGTGATCGGCGCCCTGGTGTCGGGCCAGGACTGGCTGTTCGCCGTCTTCGGTCTCGCCCTGGCTGCGGGGTTCGCGGCGCAGATCTGGTTCATCGCCGCCTTCCGGCGCGCGAAAGAAGGAGTTTGAGGGGCGTGGTCGGGATTCTCGAAGACAAGGACCGCATCTTCACGAACCTCTATGGTCTGCACGACTTCGGCCTTGAGGGTGCGAAGCGGCGCGGCGCCTGGAATGGCGTGCGGGAAATCCTGTCGCAGACGCCGGAATGGATCTGCGATCAGGTCAAGAATTCCGGCCTGCGCGGTCGCGGCGGGGCGGGCTTCGGCACCGGCCTGAAGTGGACCTTCATGCCCAAGCAGGAAAGTGAGCGGCCGCACTATCTGGTGGTCAATGCCGATGAGTCCGAGCCCGGCACCTGCAAGGACCGCGAGATCCTGCGCAATGACCCGCATCTGCTGATCGAGGGCTGCCTGATCGCCAGCTACGCGATCCGGGCGCACACCTGCTACATCTATATCCGCGGCGAGTACGTCTTCGAGCGTGAGCGCCTGGAGGCCGCGATCCGCCAAGCCTACGAGGCCCGGCTGATCGGCAAGGACAACATCCACGGCTGGGATTTCGACCTGCATGTGACCCATGGCGGCGGGGCCTATATCTGCGGCGACGAGACCGCCCTGATGGAGAGCCTGGAAGGCAAGAAGGGCCAGCCGCGGCTGAAGCCCCCGTTCCCGGCTGGCGCCGGCATCTATGGGTGCCCGACCACCATCAACAATGTCGAGACCATCGCCACGGTGGGCGCCATCCTGCGCCGCGGGGCCGAATGGTTCGCGGGTTTTGGCCGGCCCAACAACACCGGCACCAAGCTGATGGCCATTTCCGGCCATGTGAACCGCCCCTGCGTGGTCGAGGAGACCATGTCGATCCCCCTGCGCCAGCTGCTGGAAGAGCATTGCGGTGGAATTCGCGGCGGCTGGGGCAATCTGAAGGCGATCATTCCCGGCGGCTCGTCGGTGCCGATGATCACCGCCGAGATGGCCGAGACAGCGCTCATGGACTTCGACTCCCTGCGCGAGATGCGCTCAGGGCTCGGCACCGCGGCGGTCATTGTCATGGACAAGGACGCCGACATCGTGAAGTCGATCGCCCGACTGTCCTACTTCTACAAGCATGAGAGCTGCGGCCAGTGCACGCCGTGCCGCGAAGGCACCGGCTGGATGTGGCGGGTCATGGAGCGGATGGTCACCGGCGAGGCCGAGATGGCCGAGATCGACATGCTGCTCGACGTCGCCTCGCAGGTCGAAGGCCACACCATCTGCGGTCTCGGCGACGCGGCCGCCTGGCCGATCCAGGGGCTGTTCCGTCACTTCCGCCATGAGGTGGAGGATCGCATCACCCAGTACCGCGCCGGACGCCCGCACGTGCAGGGCGCCACGCTCGTGGCTGCGGAGTAAAAGACATGCCCATCGCAAAGGTCGACGGCGTCGAGGTCGAGTTCGAACCCGGCATGACCGTGCTGCAGGTCGCCGAGCTGGCCGGGAAGGAAATCCCGCGCTTCTGCTATCACGAGCGGCTGTCCATCGCCGGCAACTGCCGCATGTGTCTGGTCGAGGTGAAGCCCGGTCCGCCCAAGCCGCAGGCCTCCTGCGCCCTGCCGGCGGCCGAAGGCCAGGAAATCTTCACCGACACGCCGATGGTCAAGAAGGCCCGTCATGGCGTGATGGAGTTCCTGCTGATCAACCACCCGCTGGACTGCCCGATCTGCGACCAGGGCGGCGAGTGCGACCTGCAGGACCAGGCCATGGGCTATGGCCGCGACGACTCCCGCTATGGCGAGAACAAGCGCGCGGTCGAAGAGAAGTTCATGGGTCCGCTCATCAAGACGGTGATGACCCGCTGCATCCAGTGCACCCGCTGCGTGCGCTTCGTCACCGAAGTGGCTGGCGTGCCGGAGATCGGCCTGATCTCCCGTGGCGAAGACGTTGAAATCACGACCTATCTGGACGCCGCCGTCACATCCGAGCTGAGCGCCAATGTCATCGACCTGTGCCCGGTCGGCGCCCTGACCTCCAAGCCATACGCCTTCAATGCGCGGCCCTGGGAGCTGAAGAAGACCGAGAGCATCGACGTCATGGACGCCCTGGGTTCGGCCATTCGCGTCGACGCCCGCGGCCCCGCGGTGCTCCGCGTGCTGCCGCGCATCAATGACGACGTCAACGAAGAGTGGATCAGCGACAAGACTCGCTACGCGGTCGATGGCCTGTCGCGGCAGCGTCTGGATCGCCCCTACATCCGTGAGAACGGCAAGCTGCGTCCCGCGACCTGGGCCGAGGCGCTGCAGACCGTGGCCGCCAAGGTCAAGGCGACCTCGCCGGACCGTATGGGTGTGATCGCCGGCGACCTGCAGGACGCGGAGTCCATGAAGGCCGCCCTGGACCTGTTCGGCGGCCTGGGCGTCGCCAGCCTCGACTGTCGCCAGGACGGCATGGCCCTGGGCGATGGCCCGCGGGAAAGCTGGCTGTTGAATTCGACCATCGCCGGCATTGAAGACGCTGACGTGATCCTGCTGGTGGGGACCAATCCCCGCATGGAGGCCCCGGTGTTCAACGCCCGTCTGCGCAAGCGCTGGCTGGCCGGCGCCCTGCGGGTTGGCGTGATCGGCGAGCAGGCTGATCTCACCTATGGTTATGACTATCTGGGCGCGGGACCTGAGAGCCTGACAGCGCTTTCCAAGTCCCGCAGCGACTTCGTCAAGGCGTTCAAGGGCGCCGAGAAGCCTGCGATCATCGTCGGCGCCGGAGCCCTGGCCCGCACCGATGGCGCAGCTGTGCTCAAGGCGGCGGCCGCCGTGGCCAAGACCTTCAAGGCGACCTGGAACGTCCTGCACACCGCCGCCGCCCGCGTGGGCGGCCTCGACCTGGGCTTTACGCCTAAGGCCGGCGGCAAGACGGCTCTCGAACTGACCGCCAGGGGCGGCGCCGATCTGCTGGTCCTGATGGGCGCCGACGAGATGGACCTGTCGGCCACCGACGCCTTCGTCGTCTATATGGGCACCCATGGGGACGCTGGCGCGCACCGGGCCGATGTGATCCTGCCAAGCGCGGCCTATACCGAGAAGAACGGCCTCTATGTGAACACCGAGGGCCGGGTTCAGCGGGGCGAGCGGGCGGTCTTCCCCAAGGGCGAGGCCAAGGAAGACTGGGCCATCCTGCGCGCCCTGTCCGAACTGCTGGACGCTAAGCTGCCCTATGACAGCCTCGACCAGCTGCGTGCGCGGCTGTTCGCCGATCACCCCACCTTCGGCCGAATCGACTATGTGCCGGATGCGCCTGGCGCGCTCGACCTGTCGGTTCTGGGCGGGGAGGGCGACCTGTCGGACGCGCCCTTCGCGAGTCCCGTGAAGGCCTTCTATCTGACCAACCCGATCGCACGCGCCAGCGTGACCATGGCCGAGTGCCAGGCGCTCGTGCCGGGCGCCGAAATGATCGCCGCGGAGTAGGGCATGGACGCCACCACCAATTTCTGGGCGACGCCGGGCGGCTGGACGCTGATCACCGTGGGCCAGATCGCCGCCGTGATGATCTGGATCCTGTTGTCGCTAGCCTTCCTGTTGCTGGCCGACCGCAAGATCTGGGCCGGTGTGCAGATGCGCAAGGGCCCCAACATCGTGGGTCCGTTCGGCCTGCTGCAGTCCTTCGCCGACTTCCTGAAGTTCGTGCTGAAGGAGATCGTCATCCCCGACGGGGCCGACAAGGTGGTCTTCATCCTGGCCCCCCTGATCAGCTTCGTCCTGGCCTTCGCCGCCTGGGCCGTGGTGCCCCTGGCGCCGGGCTGGGTGGTCTCCGACATCAATGTCGGCGTCCTTTACCTGCTGGCGATCAGCTCGCTCGGCGTCTACGGCATCATCATGGGCGGCTGGGCGTCCAACTCGAAGTACCCCTTCCTGGGCAGCCTGCGTTCGGCCGCCCAGATGGTCAGCTACGAGGTCTCCATCGGCTTTGTGATCATCACCGTGATCCTGCTGGCCGGCACCATGAACCTGCAGACCATTGTTGAGCAGCAGGCCGGCGGATTCTGGAACTGGTACGTGTTCGGCGGCGGACTCTCCAACCTGCCGATGATCTTGGTCATGGTCCCGATGGCGGTCGTCTTCTTCATCTCGGCCCTGGCCGAGACCAACCGTCCGCCCTTCGACCTGCCGGAAGCTGAGTCCGAGCTCGTTGCCGGCTATCAGGTGGAATACTCCTCCACTCCGTACCTGCTGTTCATGATCGGCGAGTACGCCAACATCGTCCTGATGTGCGCCATCATCACCATCCTCTTCTTCGGCGGGTGGCAGGCGCCGTTCCCGACGCCGTTCATCGAGAGCTGGCCGGCGACCGCACAGAGCTTCTTCGGCTTCATGTGGTTCTTCGCCAAGACGGTCTTCTTCTTCTTCCTGATCGCCATGGTGAAGGCGATCGTGCCCCGCTACCGCTATGACCAGCTGATGCGCCTGGGGTGGAAGGTCTTCCTGCCCTTCTCCCTGGTGGCCGTGGTGCTGGTCGCCGCCTGGCGGGTGTTCGGCCCGGTCCAAGGAGCGATCTGATGAGTTTCGCCGCCCGTCTCAGCCAGGCCGCCAAGGGCGCGGCCCTGATGGACTTCATCGGGGCCTTTGGCCTCGGCATGAAGTACATGATGCGTCCCAAGGCGACCGTCATCTATCCGAACGAGCGCAACCCCCAGTCGCCGCGCTTCCGGGGCGAGCACGCCCTGCGCCGCTATCCCAATGGGGAGGAGCGCTGCATCGCCTGCAAACTCTGCGAAGCCATCTGCCCGGCCCAGGCCATCACCATCGAGGCCGAGCCCCGGGATGATGGCAGCCGCCGGACGACCCGCTACGACATCGACATGGTCAAGTGCATCTACTGCGGCCTGTGCCAGGAGGCCTGCCCGGTGGACGCCATTGTCGAGGGGCCGAACCTGGAGTTCGCCACCGAGACACGGGAAGAGCTCTATTACGAAAAGGATCGCCTGCTCGACAACGGGGATCGTTGGGAGCGGGAGATCGCGAAGAACCTGGAACTCGACGCGCCCTATCGCTAAGAGACAGGCGCGATTCCGGGGCTTTTGGACGTTGGCGTCCGACCAGGGTTAAGCGCCCTGTCGGGCGGACCAACCTGATGATTGAGGGGCGAAAGTAGAGCCGTCATGGCCTTGCAGGCGATCGCATTCTATCTGCTGGCGACAGTCACCATCGGCTCCGGCCTCGCCGTGGTGTCCGTCAGAAACCCTGTGCACTCGGTGCTCTTCCTCATCCTGACCTTCTTCTCGGCGGCGGGCCTCTTCCTGCTGCTCGGGGCGGAGTTCCTGGCGATGCTGCTGGTGGTCGTCTATGTGGGCGCCGTCGCGGTGCTGTTCCTCTTCGTTGTCATGATGCTCGACGTGGATTTCGGCGCTCTGAAGCAGGGCTTCGCCCGCTACGCCCCGGTGGGCGGGTTGGTCGGCGGCATTCTGGCGATTGAAATGATCATTGTCGCCACGGCGGTGGCGCGCGGCGGGGCGGCTCGCGGCAACAGTGAGCCCATGGCCGCCCTGGACGGCCTCTCCAACACCGAGACCATCGGGCGGGTGCTCTACACCGACTATGTCTACTTCTTCCAGGCTGCGGGCCTGGTGCTGCTGGTGGCCATGATCGGCGCCATCGTCCTGACCCTGCGTCACAAGCCTGGCGTGCGCCGCCAGGTGATCGCCGACCAGGTGGCGCGTAACGCCCAGAGCGGCATGCGCACCGTTCAGATCAAGCCGGGCGAGGGGATGGGCGAATGATGATCGGGCTCAGTCACTATCTGGCGGTCGCCGCCATCCTGTTCACGATCGGGGTCTTCGGGATCTTCGTGAACCGCAAGAACATCATCGTCATCCTGATGTCGATCGAACTGATCCTGCTGGCGGTGAACATCAATCTCGTGGCGTTTTCGGCCTACCTGCATGACGTGGTGGGGCAGATCTTCGCCATGTTCGTCCTGACCGTGGCCGCCGCCGAGGCGGCCGTGGGCCTGGCCATCCTCGTCACCTTCTTCCGTAACCGCGGCGGCATCGCCGTGGACGACGCCGCCGTGATGAAAGGCTGACGGAGCCCATGACCCCTCAGTCTATCGCCATCATCCTGGTCTTCGCGCCGCTGCTCGGCGCCCTGATTGCAGGCCTGTTTGGCCGACGCATCGGTGACTTCGCGTCGCAAGCGGTGACCACGGGCCTGCTGGTCCTGGCCTGCGTCCTGTCCTGGACCCTGTTCATTCAGTGGACCTGGGGCGGGCTGGAAGCCTTCACCCTCACCCTGCTGCCTTTCATCAATGTGGGGGACTTCCAGTCGGCCTGGTCGATCCGTATCGATGGGCTCTCGGCCGTCATGCTGATCGTGGTCACCTCGGTCTCGGCCCTGGTCCACGTCTATTCGTGGGGCTACATGGCCGAGGACGACTCCCGGCCGCGCTTCTTCGCCTATCTGTCGCT
>NZ_JAUSBZ010000024.1 GCF_030651755.1 Phenylobacterium sp.
ACCCTGATCGAGCTGCTGGTCGCCCTGGCGGTCTTCAGCCTGGTGGTGCTCGCCCTGCTGAACCTGGCGGGGGAAAATACGCGCACCGCCCAGCTGCTGCAGACGCGCACCCTGGCGGCGATGGTGGCGGAGAACGCCGCCGTCGAGGCCCTGATCTCGCCGGAGCCCCCGGCCCTGGGCGCTGGCGAAGGAGAGGTGCGGCTCGGGGACCAGGACTGGATCTGGCGGCGGATGGTGACGCCGGTCGACCAGGGCATGCTGCGGATCGATGTCCAGGTCTCCAGCGTCTCTGAGCCGCGCCCTGTGGCCGAGGTCACGGTGTTCCGGGGGGGCGCATGAAGGGCTTCACCCTGGTGGAGATGCTGGTGGCCCTGCTGGTCTTCAGCCTGCTTTCGGCCGCTGGCGTCGCCGTGCTGGGCTTCGCCGCCGACAACCGCGCCGTGGTCCGCGAGCGGATGGACGCGATCGCCGCCCTGCAGAGCGCGCGCGCCCTGATCAAGACCGACCTGGAACAGATCGCCCATCGCCGCACCCGCGCCGATGGCGGCGCGCCGGGACGCAGCCTGTCGGGCGGAGAGACCGCAGCCGCGCCAAGTCTGGCCTTCACCCGGCGGGGCTGGGATAATCCCGACGCCGCCCCACGGGCCTCAATGCAGCATGTTGAGTACCGCCTGGTGGAGGACCGGCTGGAGCGCCGGGTCCGCGCGGCCCTGGACGGCGCAGCCCTTGGCCCGCCGCAGGTGCTGCTCCGGGGTGTCAGGGCGCTGAAGGTCGACTTCTACGCCCGCGGGGTCTGGACGCCGGCCTGGGCGCCCAGCGCCGATCGGCCCCTGCCTCAGGCGATCCGATTGCAAATCGACCATGCAGAGTTTGGTGAGGTGACCCAGCTGGTGCTCCTGCCGGATGGCGGCGCATGAGCCGGCGGGCCGACCAGTTCTCAGAGCGGGGCGTGGCGCTGCTGACCGTGCTGCTGCTGGTCGCCGTGCTGGCGACCCTGGCCTCGGTGGTGCTGGATGACATCCGTTTTGGTCTGCGACGCGCGGCCAACGCCCAAGCCGTGGGCCAGGCCCGTTGGTACGCCCTGGGCGCCGAGACCCTCGCCGCCGGACAGATCGGCGCCCTGGCCCGCGCGGCCGACCGGATCACCCTGGACGGGGGCTGGTCTGACCGCCCCTTCAGCTTCCCGGTGGAGAACGGCCTGATCCAGAGCCGCATCACCGATGGGGCGGCCTGCTTCAACCTGAACAGCGTCGTTCAGGGGGCGGGCGATGTGCTGAGCCGTCGTGATCTGGGGGTGGCCCAGTTCAACGCCCTGCTCACGGCCCTGACCTTCGCGCCCCGTGAGGCCGAGATGCTGGCGGCGGCCCTCACCGACTGGATCGACAGCGACGGGGTCCGCGAGAGCGGCGGCGCCGAGGATGAGGCCTATCTCGCCGGCACGCCCGCCTACCGGACCGGGGGCACGCTGCTGGCCGAGGTCAGCGAGCTTCGGGCCATCCGCGGCTTCACGCCGGGGGTCTATGTCCGCCTGCGGCCCTATGTGTGCGCCCTGCCCACCACTGATCTCTCGCCGATCAATGTGAACACCCTGACGTCGGACAAGGCGGTCCTGATCACCATGCTCACCGAGGGCGCCGTGGCGCCTGAGCTCGCCCGCCGTGTGATCGCGGCGCGTCCGGTGGGCGGCTGGAGCGTTGAGGACTTCTGGCGTCAGCCGGCCCTGGTCGAGCACATTCCCGCCGACCCCAGCCAGGTCAAGGCGACCACCCGCTTCTTCACCCTGCAGACCCAGGTGGACTATCTCGACGCTGAGGTGGTCGCCAGCGGCCTGTTCGAGGTCGATCCCTCCGGTCAGGTTCGCCTGGCCGCTCGCCGATGGACATACGACGAATGAACCGAACCCGCATCGTCATCGCCGGCGCCGCGCCCGACGCCGAACCGACCTATCTGATCCTCGATGAACTGGGCTCGGTGGTCGGCAGCGGCATCCTGCAGGTGCAGGAGCCGTCCGCTCTTACCCCCATGCGCACGGTTCTGGTGATCCCAGGGGCGGATGTTCTGGTTCGCTGGGCGCCCATCAAGGCGGCTTCGGAGGCCCAGGCCCGGGGCGCGGCCCTTGCGCAGCTGGAAGATCAGATGACCAGCGCGGCCGGCGTCCATGTGGCCCTCGGTCCCCAGGAGGCCGACGGGCAGCGTCTGGTGGTGGCGCTCAGCGGGGCGCGGATGCAGGCCTGGCTCGATCATGCCGCCCTGCACGGGGTCTCGCCGGTCCTGGTGATTCCCGACTGTTTAGCCCTGCCCGAACCGCCCTCCGACCCCCTCGACAATCCGGAGGGGCCCCCGGTGATCATCACGGCCGAATTCGGTCCCCTGATCGCCGTGCGTGGCCAGCGACTGGCCTTCACCGGCGAGCCTGACCTGGTGACGACCATTGTCGGCGCACGGCCCGCTACGGCGCTGGCGGGACCCGCCCTGGAACGCGCCATGGCCAATATGGCCGCCAGCCCCGCAATCAATCTGCTGCAAGGCGCTTTCGATCCGGATCGTCGAGAACCCCTGGGTCGGCGAGATCTGCGACGGGCCGCGATCCTGGCGGCGGTTCTGCTGGTCAGTCCGCTGATCCTGTGGGCCGCCCAGGCCGGCGCCGACCATGTCCGCGCCCGCCAGGCCGAGGCCCGGGCTGAGGCCAAGGTCGCCGCCCTGCTTGCTGAGGGCGAAACGATCACCGACCCGGCGGTTCAGGCTCAGGCGCGTCTGGACGCCCTGGCCCTGGTCGCCGGCGGCGGGGCCAGCGGTCTGGCGGCTCAACTGTTCGCCGCCGTCGAGCCCATGGATCAGGTCCAGGTGGAGAGCCTGATCATCATGCCGGACGGCGCAGCTCGGGCCGCGCTCAGCCATGCGGCCTATGCCGATGGGGAGAGTCTGGCCCAGGCCCTACAGGCCGCGGGCCTGACCGTGCGGGTGGAGGGTTCGCGGGAAGAGAGCGGCCGGGTGATCAGCGACGTCATTCTAGGAGCACGGCCATGATGGATTGGTGGACGACGCGCAGCCGGCGCGAACAGATGCTCCTGGGCGCCCTCGGCGGACTTCTGCTGCTCTTCGTCTTTTGGTTCGGCCTGGCCGCGCCCCTGCGCGGCGCGTCGAAGGACGCTCAGTCGCATCTGGCCCGAGCCCTGGCCGACGAGGCGGTGGTCGACGCCGCAGCGGCCGAAATCGCGCGCCTGGGCGAGGCGGCCGCGCCCCGCGGTCGTGGCGCGCCAGTGGAGCGTCTGGTCGCCCAAACCGCTGAGGCCGCTGGCCTGGAGATCATTCGGATCGAGGCCGGAGAAGGGGGAACGGTGCAGGCTGTGGTCATGGGCCCGAGCACGGCTGTCCTGCCCTGGATCGCCCAGTTGCAGGCCGAGCACGCCATCGCCGCCCGCCACCTCACCCTCCTGAAGGGGGAGGTCGGCCAACTGGACGTGGACGCGACCTTCGCAGGCGTCGCGCCATGAGGTCGGGACTCGAACTGCGCCTGAGCACTCCCGCCCTTTTCGCGCTCTTTTTCGCCTTCGCCCTGATCCTTGTGCTGGCGACGGCGCCGCTGAGCCTGGTGCTGGCGGGCCGGGCCGCCGGGGCTGGACTCAGCGCCGCGGCAGTCTCCGGCACGGTCTGGCGGGGACAGCTGAGCGATGCGGCCTTCCAAGGGGTCCGGCTCGGCGATGTCTCCCTGCGGATATCGCCCGTCTCCCTGCTGGCCGCGCGGGTGCGTCTGCTCTTTGACAGTGATCCCGCCAGGGGCGCGGTTCGACTGGGGCCACGGCGCATCGAACTGCTGGGTGTGGCCGCAGACCTGCCCCTGGTCGCCCTGGCGCCCGGCGCTGGCCTCGGCGGGCGCCTGGAGTTGAAGGACTTCGACCTCGAATTGCGGGCCAATGAATGCCGCCGCGCTGCGGGTGAGGTGGTCCTGCGTCAACTCAGTCTGGCGGGGCTGGATCTTCCCGGCCTGTCGCTCGCCGGGACCGCCGCCTGCTCGGGCCAGGATCTGATCGTCCCCCTGAGGGGGCAGGCCGAGGGGGTGGATGTCCAGGCTGATCTGCGGGTCAGTCCGGCGGGGGTCTATAGGATGCAACTGATCCTGCGCACCACCCGCCCCGAGGTGGAGGCCGCCCTGAGCGCCGTCGGCTATCAACGCACCCTGCGGGGTTATGAGACCACCCTGGCTGGCCGCCTGCGCTGATCTCGTGCGCCCCCTAGCTGAGGCCCAAGGGGCCGTAGAGCCAGGTCAACCAGGTTCCCGCGGCCAGAAAGACCCCGAAGGGAAGGGGCTGATCCAGCCCTGCAGGGCGTCCGCGCAGGCGTTGCATGAGGACAAAGGCGAGCCCCGAGGCGGCGGCGATCAGCAGGATGCTGGGCAGGGCGATCGCGCCGCACCAGGCGCCCCCTCCGGCCAGCAGATAGGCGTCGCCTCCGCCGAGGCCCTCACGCCCGCGCAGATGCCGATAGGCCAGGGCGAGGAGACTCAGGCCCGCAAAGCCGATCCCGGCGCCAAGGGCGTGATCGAAAAGCAACCCCTGGGCCGCGGCGACGGCCAGTCCGGAAACCAGGAGCGGCAGGGTCAGGGCCCGTGGCAGCCAGAAGTGCTCGGCGTCCAGCAGGGCCAGCAACAGCAGTTGCCAGGCGAGCAGGGCGCCTAAAAAGCCCTCCGCAGACGGATGGACAAGCATCGACCACAGGGCCAGGGCGGGGCAGGCGAGTTCCAGGACCAGATAGCGCGGGGGGATCGGCGCCCCGCAGGTGCGGCAGCGCCCCCGCAGGGCTAGATAGGAGAGGACGGGAACAAGGTCGATCGGACCTAGCCTGCGTTCACAGGCTGGGCAGGCCGACCGGGCAAGGGCCACAGGTCGGCCGTCCGGCAACCGCAGGCTCATCAGGCCAAGGAAGCTTCCGACGAACGGGCCGAGGGCCACGGCGGCGAAGAGCCAGGCCAGGTCGGCTTGCAAATCCATGGCGTCAGGCCGCCGGGGCCGGGGCCCCGGCGATGGACCCTAGTCGGGCCGGCTCATGGTGGTCATGGCCGCCGCGGTAGCCTTCACCGCCTCATGCTCAGGCGGCAGGAGGGGGACCAGGCCCCGGCTCTGCAGATAGCCGCCGCGGCCGGCCGAGGCGTCGGAAACGAATTCGTTCACGAACTCCTGCAAGCCGAGGGTCACGCCCACATGCGCCTTCTTCACATAGATGAAGATGGACCTGGAAAGCGGATAGCTGCCGTCGGCGATGGTCATCACCGTGGGGGCGATCCCATCGATCGACATGCCCTTCACCCTGTCGCCGTTCTCTTCCAGGAAGGAATAGCCGAACACCCCGAGGGAGCCCGGCGTCTTGGTCAGGGTCTGGACGATGGCGTTGTCGTTTTCGCCGGAGTCGACCCAGCCCTCCCGGCGGAGCGGATGGACCATCTGCCGGAACTCATCGACGTTTCGCTCACGCAGGGCGCGAACGCTGGGATAGGCCAGGGCTGAGGCCTCAATTCCCAATTCCACGAAGGCGTCGCGGGTGCCGGAGGTCGGCGGCGGGCCATAGACCAGGATGCGGTTATTCGGCAGGCCCGGACCGATCTCGTTCCAGTTGGTGTAGGGGTTGGGCACGAACTGGCCGCCCCGCAGCACATTGGCGGCGAGCGCCAGATAGAGTTGCGGCAGCCGGAAGGCATAGTCCGGCGCGCCGCGGTCGGCGGCGATGACGATGCCGTCGAACCCGACCTTCAATTCGACGATGTCATTGACCCCATTGGCCGCACAGGTGTCGAACTCCCCGCGGGTCATGGGACGCGAGGCGTTGGCGATGTCGGGGAAGTTGTCGCCGACCCCGCCGCAGAACAGCTTGATCCCGCCGCCGGTGCCGAGGGATTCGACATTCGGGGCCTTCATGCCGGTCTTGCGGCTGTAGTTTTCGGCCACCCGGGTGGTGAACGGGAAGACGGTGGAGGAGCCGGCGGCCCATACATAGTCCCGCGCGGCGTGGGCGTTCCCAGCGCCGCCGAGGAGCGCCAGCGCGGCGCATACGCCCAGAAGCTTCTTCATCGTCTATCTCCGAGTTCGTTCAGCCCGCCATCGGCGTGGCCTCGCCTGCCCTGACGCCAATGGCCTAAGGCGCCGCGACATTGATTTCCAGGGGCGAGCGCATCGTCGCCGGCTCCCGCGACGCCGGAGCCGGCGACAACAGACGCAGAACGTCCGCGCCGCTCTCACACCTGGCAGGTCGCCGCCAGTGTGAACCCTGTGATCTTCGTCGCAGACATTCTGCCCACGGCCGATGACACTTTGCCGACAACCTTGGCGCCTGTTGACCGGAGGTGCGATCAGGCCCCTGGCTTTTCGCCGTCCAGCTGCGGGTCCAGCAGCTTGTGTGCGTGGATGATGAAGTAGCGCATCAGGGCGTTGTCCACCGTGGCCAGGGCCTTGGAGCGCCAGACCGCAAGGGCTTCCTCATAGGTGGCGTAGGCGCCGACGAGGTCGATCTTGGAGGGGTCGCGGAAACGAACATGCTCCACTTCCTCCAGTTCGCCGCCGATGACGATGTGCAAGAGCTGTTTATCGGGCATGGAATCCTCAGATGAGGGCTTAACTTGGAAGGGCGATATGCGAGACGCGCTCCAGGATCAATGGGGCCAATCGCGGCGCCGCGCACAACAGGCTGAGCTGAGCGGGAATCTGGCCATTATAGGCGAAACTCTGGCCTAGATGATCGCCGCAATAGGCGCCGGCCTCCCGGGCCACCAGATCGGCCGCCGCCAGGTCCCAATCGGCCTTGGCGACCAGGGCCAGGGCGGCGTCAAACTGGCCTGAGGCCACCAGGCACATGCGATAGGCGGTGGAGTTGCGCGACTCGACCCGCATCCGTGGCCAGGGCTGGGGCCAGGAGGGGTGATCGAACATCCGCTGGTCCCCAACCATGCCGCAGCCGTCCAGACGCAAGGTGGGCGCTGGCACGATCAGCGAGCCATTCAGCTTGGCCCCGCCGCCGATGATGGCGGTATAGACCTCGCCGACCTGGGGGGCATAGACGACGCCGGCTATGGGCTGGCCGTCCTCGACCACGGCGACCGAGATCACCCACCAGGGCTTGTCCTTCATATAGGCTCGGGTGCCGTC
>NZ_JAUSBZ010000032.1 GCF_030651755.1 Phenylobacterium sp.
GCTGTCGGCGGCCTCGAACAGGTGGTGGCCCTCGTCGAACACCAGGCGCTTCAGATGCGCGGTCTCGCTGTCGGCCTTGGAGCCCCGGGCGGCGCGCGCGCCGTCGAAGGCCGCCTGGGTCAGAACCAGCGCATGGTTGGCGATCACCAGGTCGGCGCGGCGCGACCCCCGGATGGCCTTCTCGACGAAACAGGTCCGGTAGTGCTGGCAACCGGCGTGCACGCACTCGCCGCGGCGGTCTACCAGATTGGCGGCCGAGGCCTGCATCGGGGTGGGCAGGCCAAACAGGGTCGGCAGCCAGGCCGGGAAGTCGCCGCCGGTCATGTCGCCGTCCCGGCTCGCCCTGGCCCAGCGGGCGGCCAGGGTCAGGCCCACCAGGTCGCCATTGCCCAGCTGGGCGGCGTTGACCGCGTCCTGCAGATTCAACAGGCAGAGATAGTTCTCCCGACCTTTTCGGACCACGGCCTTGCGGGCGCGAGTCTTCTCGTCGGGATAGATGGCGTGGCTTTCGCGCTCGATCTGCCGCTGCAGGGCGCGGGTATAGGTCGAGACCCAGACCGCCGGCCCATTGGCCTCGGCCCAGAGGGAGGCGGGCGCCAGGTAGCCCATGGTCTTGCCGATGCCCGTGCCGGCCTCGGCCAGCATCATGCGCGGCTCGCCCTCCTTCTCCCGGGGCTGGAAGGCGTAGGCGGCTTCGGACGCGAACTCCGCCTGGGCCGGGCGAGCCTCGTCCAGGCCAGCGCGGTGCAGCAGTTCCGACAGCCGCTGGGCGGCCTCAGGCCCGGCGATGGGGCGGGAGCCGGCCTCGCCGGGCGGCGCCTGGTCTTCCCACTCGGGGATCCGGCTCCAGACATCGAGGCCCGAACCCCGGAAGGCGTTGCCCACCGGCGCTGATCGCAGGGCGCCGATCACCGCAGCCCCCCAGGCCCACCCGCCGCGCGCCAGGGTCTCGGCCTGGGCCAGCGCCTCCTCCCGATTGGGCTGCGGGGTGCGGGCCAGCTCTTCCAGCAGCAGCAGGCAGGCCTGGCGCAGGGCCCTGGCCTGGGCCGGCGCGCCCTTGGGCTCAGGCAGGCCCAGCGTCTGGGCCAGCCCCGCGGCTGAGGGCGCGCAGAACTTGGCCGGTCGCACGAAGGCGAACAGCTCGAGCGCATCAAAGGTGCGCGGGCTCCGCTGCGGCGGATGCAAGGCCAGCCGCCTTGCGGTCATGGCCGCATGGGCCACCAGAACCGGCCCGCGCTCGAACAGGTCCCGGGCGTCGGGCGCCCGCAGGGGCTCGGCCCGCTCGGCGTCGGCCGCGCCGGCGCGCGGTCCAGGCAGGACCACCAGGGCGGACGCCAGATCAAGGGCGGGGGAGAGCGCGTTCACCTCGCGACTCCTAGCGGGATTTGGCGTGAAACGGAACGGGAACATGCTATGAGGCAAGCTGATGGCTGAAGATGCCGCCCTGCCCGCTGACCTGCTGCCGGCCGCCTTCGCCGACTGGTTCGCCACGCGCGGCTGGGCGCCCCGGACCCACCAGCTGGAGATGGTCGCCCGCGCGAGGGATCGCCGTGACGCCCTGCTGATCGCGCCCACCGGCGGGGGCAAGACCCTGGCCGGCTTCCTACCTAGCCTGATCGAGCTTTCGCAGCGACCGCCGGCCAATGCGCCGCGGGGCATCCACACCCTCTATATCTCGCCTTTGAAGGCCCTGGCCGTGGATGTGGAGCGGAACCTGGCCACGCCGATCCGGGAGATGGGCCTCTCCATCGTCGCCGAATCCCGCACCGGCGATACGGGCGCGGCGCGGCGCCAGCGCCAGCGGGTCAAGCCGCCGGACATCCTGCTGACCACGCCCGAGCAGCTGGCCCTGTTCTGCGCCTGGGAAGGGGCGAGGGCCTATTTCGAGGACCTGTCCTGCATCATCCTGGACGAGATCCACACCCTGCATTCCACCAAGCGGGGCGACCTGCTGGCCCTGGACATCGCCCGGCTGCAGACCTTCAGCCCCAACCTGCGAAGGGTGGGCCTCTCGGCGACGGTGGACGATCCCGACGTCATCCGCCGCTGGATGGGCTTTCACGCGGGCGAGCGCGATGACGCCCCGCCGGCTGTCGATCTGGTGCTGGGTCCAGCCGGGACGCCGCCGATCGTCGATGTGCTGCTGTCGGAAGGCCGGGTGCCGTGGGCGGGCCACACCGCCCAGCACGCCATGGCCGAGGTCTATGAGGTCATCAAGACGGCCAAGACCGCGCTGGTCTTCGTCAATACGCGGTTCCAGGCTGAGTTCGCCTTCCAGGAGCTGTGGCGGCTGAACGAGGACGCCCTGCCCATCGCCCTGCACCATGGCTCGCTCGCCGCCGAGCAGCGCCGCAAGGTGGAGGCGGCCATGGCGCGGGGGGAGCTGCGGGCCGTGGTCTGCACCTCGACGCTGGACCTCGGCATCGACTGGGGGGACGTGGACCTGGTGATCCAGCTCGCCTCGCCCAAGGGCGCCTCGCGGATGGTGCAGCGGATCGGCCGGGCCAACCACCGGATGGACGAGGCCAGCCGCGCCCTGTTCGTGCCGGCCAACCGCTTCGAGATGCTGGAATGCCAGGCCGCCCGGGAGGCCATCGCCGAGAACCGGTTCGACGGTGATCCGCCCCGGGTCGGCGCCCTGGACATCCTGGCCCAGCACATCATGGGCTGCGCCTGCTCCGAGCCGTTTGACGCTCTGGCCCTCTATGACGAGATCCGCACCTCCGGCCCCTACCGGGCGCTGGCCTGGGAGGACTTCGAACTGGTGGTCGATTTCGTCTCCACCGGCGGCTACGCCCTGCGGGCCTATGACCGGTTCCGGCGGATCGTGAAGGGCCAGGACGGACTGTGGCGGGCGCGCAACGCAGAGACCATCCTGCGCCATCGCCTGAACGTCGGCGCCATTCTCTCGCCGGCCGTGCTCAGCGTCCGCCTGGCCGGCCGGGGCGGACGGGCCGGTCGCAAGATCGGCGAGGTGGAAGAGGGTTATCTGGAGGCCCTGGAGCCCGGCGACACCTTCATCTTCGCCGGCCAGGTCTGGCGGCTGATGGGGGTCACCGCCCTCGATGTGCTGGTCACCCCGGCGCCGGCCAGCGACCCCAAGATGCCGTCCTGGGGCGGCTCGAAGTTCGCCCTGTCAACCTTCCTGGCCAAACGGGTGCGCGAACTGATGTTCGACCAGGCCCACTGGGCGGTGCTGCCGGCCGATGTGCGTGAATGGCTGGAGCTGCAGCGGGACCGCTCGCTGATCCCGGCCGAGGACGAGATGCTGGTGGAGACCTTCCCGCGGGGCAAACGCCACTTCATGGTCTGCTATCCCTTTGAAGGCCGGCTGGCCCACACCACACTCGCCATGCTGATGACACGGCGGCTGGAGCGGATGGGCGCAGCGCCCTTAGGCTTTGTCTGCAACGACTATGCGCTGGCGGTCTGGTCCCTCAACCCCATGGACGGGGTCGATCTGGACGCCCTGTTCGCCCAGGACATGCTGGGCGACGACCTCGAGGACTGGCTGGCCGAGAGCTACATGATGAAGCGCGCCTTCAAGGGCTGCGCCATCCTGGCTGGCCTGATCGAGCGGCGGTTCCCCGGCGCCGAGAAGTCCGGGCGGCAGGTCACCTTCTCGGCCGACCTCGTCTATGACGTCCTGCGCCGGCACGAGCCGGATCACCTGTTGTTGCGCTGCGCCCGGGACGATGCGGCCACAGGCCTTATCGACGTGGCCCGCGTGGGCCATATGCTGGCGCGTATCCAGGGCAAGATTCGCCACGCCGTCCTCGACCATCTCTCGCCCTTTTCGGTCCCCATGCTGCTGGAGATCGGCAAGGAGCGGGTGCCTGGGGCGGCCGGCGAGATGATCCTGGCCGAAGCCGCCGAAGACCTGATCGCCGAAGCCAGTTCATGACCGCCCTCGCCCACCGTCCCGCCCCGGCCCCCTACGCCTTCGCCCAGAGCCCCTGCGGCGGGCTGGAGATGGAAGTCATGGGCGCAGCCCTGCGCATGCGGGCCTCCGGCGCCCTGCTCGACCTCGCCCACCAAGCCCTGATCGTCGCCGACCTGCACTTCGAGAAGGGCTCGGCCTATGGCATGCGCGGCCAGTTCCTGCCCCCCTATGACACCCGCGACACCCTCGACCGGCTGGAAGCCGAGGTGGCGGCGCTTGAGCCGCAGGTGGTCATCTTCCTCGGCGACAGCTTCCACGACGGCCGGGCCGAGGATCGCCTCTCATCCGACGACGCCGCAAGGCTGGTGGCGCTGGCCAAGGGCCGGACCCTGATCTGGCTGGTGGGCAATCACGACGCCGACGGGCCCCGTCGCCTGCCCGGCCAGGTGGTCGAGACCATGACCCTGGGAGCTCTGGTCCTGCGCCATGAGCCTGAGCCCGGGGAACAGCCCGGCGAGCTGTCGGGCCACCTGCATCCCTGCGCCCGGGTCAGTTCAGGCCGGGGCACGGTGCGCCGGCGCTGCTTCGCCACGGACGGGACGCGGATGATCCTGCCGGCGTTTGGCGCCTATGCCGGGGGGCTGAACCTCAAGGACGCCGCCTTCGCTGGACTGTTCGGCCGTCCGCCCCTGGCCGGCGCGCTTGGCAAAGACCGGGTGCATGCGGTGGGCTGGCGATCCCTCACCGGCGACTGACCACTCACGTCTACCGCCTGCGGAAGACCACCGAGGCCAGCCAGCCGGAGGTCAGGGCGATGAGCACCGAGACGATGCCGTACATCCAGGGCCGCTCATTGGCGAACAGGAAGAGCCAGCGCTCCAGCCCCGCCTTCTCCACCGTAATCGTCCGGGCCCGGCGGGAGACCGCCTCGCCGTCCTGAAAGAGGATGATCTCGGTCTGATACTCGCCGATGGGCGCCGAGGTGGGCAGGTCGATCTCAGCGCGAAACAGGCCCCGGTCCACGAAGCGCACGCCCTCGTGGTCGGTGGCGTAGAGGTTGGCCTTCTCCTTCAGGCGGATCACCGCCCGGCGCCATTCAAGATAGTCGCTCCCCAGCCGGCTGACCACCACGTCGCGGACGCCGTAGCTGGTCTCGATCCGCTCTTCTTCCGGGGCGTTCATCGGCAGGTGGTCGATGCCCGCGCCCAGACGGCGCAGGGTCGAGAAGCTGGCGATCTCGGTCAGCGGACGGGAGGAGGCGGCCATGTAGAAGCCCGGCGCGCCTTCGAAGACCACGGGCCGGGAGTTCACCCACAGGCCCGCCACCCGGACCTTGCGCGCGATGCGGATCGGCTGGTCTGGCCCGCGCACAATGACCACCACGTCAGACGGTCGCGTCTCCGGATCGAACACCGCCCCATAGAGCACGATCTGGGCGCCGGAAAAGGCCGAGGTCACCCGCACATTGGCGTCGGTCAGGGCGGCGGAAACCGTGGGGCCGGGCTCCGGGGCGACGATGGCCGGGGGCGGCAGGGCGGGTGTGACCATTACTTGCCCGCTCCCACCAGGATGAACGGGTCCTCGGGATTGATGAACAGCACCAGCCCCATCTGCAGACCCATGATCAGCACGATCAGGCCCAGCAGGGCGCGCAATTCCTCTGCCCGGAAACGCGAGGAGGCCCGGGCGCCGAACTGGGCGCCCAGGACGCCGCCGAGCAGCAGCAGGGTGGCCAGGACGATGTCCACCGACTGGTTGCGGCCGGCCTGGAGGATGCTGGCCAGGGAGGTGGTGATGATGATCTGGAACAGGCTGGTGCCCACCACCACCCCGGCCGGCATGCGCAGGATATAGACCATGGCCGGCACCAGGATGAAGCCGCCGCCCACCCCCATAATGGCCGACAGGATGCCGACGAAAATGCCCAGGGCCACTGGCGGAATGATGCTGATATAGAGCCTTGAGCGGGGAAAACGGACCTTGAACGGCAGCCCATAGAGCCAGACCGGCCGTCGGTCACGGCGCTTGGTCGGCACAATGCCCCGACGTTGACGCAGGACCGAGCCCACTGACTCCACCAGCATCAGCCCGCCAATCAGACCCAGGAAGATCAGGTAGGACAGGGAGACGACCAGATCGGCCTGGCCCAGCAGCCGCAGCCACCGAAAGACTTCCACCCCCAGCAAGGCGCCCACCGCGCCGCCGGCCGCCATGACCCCGCCCATGCGGAAGTCCACCTGCCGCTTTCGGCTGTAGGAGATGACGCTGGAGGCCGAGGAGGCGGCCACGTGGTTGGCCTCGCTGGCCACCGCCACCACCGGCGGAATGCCCATCCACAGAAGGATCGGCGTCATCAGGAAGCCGCCGCCAATCCCGAACAGGCCGGAAATGAACCCCACCACCGCCCCGAGCAGGATGAGAATCCCGGCGTTCACCGAGACCTCTGCTATGGGCAGGTAGATGTCCACGCC
>NZ_JAUSBZ010000048.1 GCF_030651755.1 Phenylobacterium sp.
GACGGAAGGCCCGTGAAGCCCTTCGGGGCAGCCAGTAAGGTCACTCGTGAGCAGGCGGACGCATGGGCGTCGCAGGAACTCCGAAAGTTTAAGGCGCGAAAGCGTCTGGAGGCAGAGGACAGCGGCGAAGATGAGCTTCGCAAGATTGCTGCTGAGGCTAAGGCGATGTCGCGCCAGAAAAGGCGAGACTAAGTCCTACGCGACCATCTTTCCCCTGTGGGTCCCCTCAAAGCGCGAATTAATCCCTTTAGACCGTCAGCCTAATCCTCCACCGTCCGCCGCAGGGGCGCGAGCGCCACGAGGCTGACCAGGGCTGCGGCGCCGAGATAGAAGCCGACCGGGACCAGGCCGCCCCAGTCGGCCAGGAGCTGGGCGACCAGGGGGGCGAGGCCGCCGCCCAGGATGCCGCCGACATTGAAGGCCACCGAGGCGCCGGTGTAGCGGACCCGGGCCGGGAACAGGCCCGGCAGGAAGGCGCCGAGCGGCCCATAGACGAAGCCCATGCAGAACAGGCTGAGCGACAGGAAGCCGAACACCAGCAGCAGCGAGCCCGAGCCCAGCATCGGCGCCAGCAGGAGGCCCGCGACGATCACCATGCCGCAGCCCCACATGAGCACGCCCCGCGGCGTGGTGGCGTCCGACCAGTAGCCGGCGATGACGATGCCCACGGCCATGAACAGGATGGCGCCCAGCTGGATGGCCAGGAAGGCTTCCCGCGAATAGCCGAGCGTGGTGACGCCGTAGCCCAGGGCGAACGAGGTGGAGAGGTAGTAGGTGGCGAAGCAGGCCACCACGGCGAAGGTGCCGCCGAGCGTCTCCAGGGGGTGGCGGGCCAGGAGCTCGAACAGGGGGGTCTTGGGGGGCGGGGCTTCCTCCAGGGCCTTGGAGAAGGCCGGGGTCTCGGTGAGCTTCAGGCGGACCCAGAGGCCGACGCCGACCAGCACCGCGCTGAGCAGGAAGGGGATCCGCCAGCCCCAGGCGATGAACTGCTCCGGCGTCAGCAGCAGGCCCAGAATGAGGAACAGGCCGTTGGCGGCGATGAAGCCCACCGGCGCGCCGAGCTGCGGGAACATGCCAAAGCGCGCCTTCCAGCCGGGCGGCGCGTTTTCCACCGCCAGCAGGGCGGCGCCGCCCCACTCGCCGCCCAGGCCCAGGCCCTGGCCAAAACGCAGCAGGCACAGCAGGGCGGGCGCGATCCAGCCCGCCATGGCGTAGGTCGGCAGGAAGGCGATGGCGAAGGTCGAGACGCCCATCAGCATCAGGGAGGCGACCAGGGTCGATTTGCGGCCGATCCGGTCGCCATAGTGGCCAAACAGCGCCGCGCCCACGGGCCGGGCGAAGAAGGCGATGGCGAAGGTGGCGTAGGCGGAGAGCAGCTGGGCCGAGGGGGAGGCCGCCGGGAAGAACAGCGGCCCGAACACCAGGGCCGCGGCCGTGGCGTAGATGTAGAAGTCGTAGAACTCCACCGCCGTGCCCACCAGGCTTGCGCCCAGCACGCGGCGGTTGGAGGGCGCGCTCAGCGCCCCGATCCCTTGCGACATGGTTTCCCCCTCCCGTCGAGGCTGAGGGCTTGGCCTCCGCCGCGATGAAGGTCAAGCCTCGAGGCTCTTGCGAACCCCCTCGGTTGTGCCACCTTGAGCAGCCACAAGGATCAGAGCCGCAAAGCGGCCGACCTGCCCCGGGGAGGGCGAACCCGATGACGAATCTGCCGACGACGGCGCTGCCGACCAAGGGCGCGCCCTGGGCCGAGGTTTCCGCACGCATGGACCAGATGGGCCAGGGCGATGTGAAGTGGCGGGAGGGCAAGGCGGCCGTCTATGTGTTCAACGCCGGCCCTGAGATCGAACAGGTGCAGAAAGAGGCTTACGCAAAGTTCGCGTCGGAGAACGGGCTGGGACCGGCCGCCTTTCCGAGCCTGAAACAGATGGAGGCCGAGGTGGTGGGCTTTGGCCTCGCCCTTCTGCACGGCGATGGGGGATGCGTCGGCAACATGACCAGCGGCGGCACCGACTCCATCCTGATGGCGGTGAAGGCCGCCCGGGACCATGCCCGCAAGGTGCGCGGCCTGACCGGCCAGCTGAACCTCGTCCTGCCCCGCTCGGCCCACCCGGCCTTCGACAAGGCCTGCGCGGTGATGGAGATCGAGGTGCGGCGCACGCCGCTGAAGGACCTGCTGGCCGATCCTGTGGCCATGGAGGCGGCGATCGATGGCCAGACGATCATGATCGTCGGCTCGGCGCCCTGTTTCCCCTATGGCCTGATCGATCCCATCGAGGCGCTTGGGGCGCTGGCCGAGCGGCGCGGTGTCTGGCTGCATGTGGACGCCTGTGTCGGCGGCTATATCGCCCCCTTCGTGCGGATGAACGGGGCGGCCATTCCGCCCTTCGACTTCGAGGTGCCGGGCGTGTCGTCCATCTCGGCCGACCTGCACAAGTACGGCTATTGCGCCAAGGGGGCGTCCACCGTCTTCTTCCGCAGCGAGGAGCTGCGGGCCCACATGATCTTCGAGGTCGGCGACTGGCCGGCGGGCAAGATGGTCACCCCCACCCTGGCCGGCACAAGGCCCGGCGGCGCCATCGCCGCGGCCTGGGCGGTGATGAATGTGCTGGGCGTCGAGGGCTACAAGGCCAAGCACCGCGAGGTCACCGAGGCCCGTCAGGCCATCGGCGAGGGGGCGCAGGCCCAGGGCTGGCGCCTGCTGGGGGACCCGATGCTGGGCATTGTCGCCTTCACCCGGGAGGATGTGAATCCGTTCGCGGTGCTCAAGCATCTCTATGGGCGCGGCTGGGTGACCAGCGCCGTGACCGAGCCGGCGGGCCTGCATCTGATGCTGTCGCCGGTTCACAAGTCCGTCGCCGATACCTATCTGGCGGATCTGGAATGGGCGAGCGCCGCGGCCCGGGGCGACGGCGGCAAACCTGCGGAGGCGCGCTATGGCGGATAGACGGCAAATCCCCTGGGGGGCTGTCGCCGCCGTCGGTCTGCCCACCGCCCTGCTCGGGGGCTTTCTGCTCGCCCGAGGTCAGCTGAACGATGAGTCTGTGCCCCGGGCGCAGATCCTGCCCGGGGTCGGCGCCGAGGTGACGGTCCTGGCCATCTGGGCCCATCCGGACGACGAGATCACCTGCGCCGGGACCCTGGCCCGCATGGCCAAGGCCGGGGCGCGGATCATCCTGCTCTATCTCACCCACGGGGAAGCCGCCCAAGGCACGGGCTATGACCTCGAGGAACTGGCCAAGGTGCGGCTGGCCGAGGCCAAGGCCGCCGGGCGCCTGCTGGGCGCCGAAGCCGTGGAGGTGCTGGACTTCCCCGACGGGGGGCTCAGCGGACTCGACCCCGCGGGACCCAAGGCCGCCATCGCCGCCGCCATCGGCCGCTATCGCCCCCAGGTCCTGATCAGCTTTGACGAGAAGGTCGGCTTCTATGGCCATCCCGACCACATCCGCACCGGGGTCTGGGTGCGCGAGCTGTTCGAGGCCGCGCCCAAGGACAGCCCCTGGCCGCGCCTGCTCTATCAGGTGACCCTGCCCGGCGCCCTGGTGCGGCTGGCCCGCCGGCTGGTGGAGGCCTTCCGCACCCACTATCCCGCCGACCCGGACAAGGGCCTGCCGCCGCCGGACCTGGCGGTGAACATTGCGCATGAGGCGCAGACCAAGCGCGCCCTGCTGGACGTCCACGCCTCCCAGGCCAGGATCATCGCCGACGTGCAGCCCTATTATGATCGCCTCCCGGCCTGGCTCTATTACCGGCTGTTCGACCGGGAATATTTCGCCTCGATCCGGCGGCGCTGAGGGGTCAGGCGCCCTTAGAGCGCGTTCCGATAAGTGGGAACCGGTTGTCGGAACGAAACGCGCTCCAGACTTAGAGTTTAGAGCCTGATTCAACGATCAGACGATTCCGTCTGATCGCATCAGGCTCTAGCCCAGAGGGGCGAGGAGTCCTTCATGAAACGCAGGCAGAAGGTCACCCGGGCCTGATCCCTGCCGGTCCTGGGATCGGCGATCAGCACGTCGTACCAGACATTCTCCGTTCGCGGACTTTCGGTCAGGGCGTGGACCCGGGTGCGGCCCACATAGTCGACGCCGGCCCGCAGGGGACCTTCCAGAAACTGAATTTCCAGCGCCCCGAACAGGCCGACGGCCGCGCCCGCGGAGCCGACGACGGCCGATCGGGCGCCATGGGCCAGATGCACCACCATCGAGGGCGGCAGGACACCGTCCTGATAGCATTCAAGGGGCTCGGTGATGGTCTCCAGCCGCTGCGTCAGGGCCTCAGGCGAGATGCGCAGCGCAAGGCCATGGGCCTCGTCGCCCACATGCACGTCGGCCAGGATGCGGATGGCGCTGCGCGGTGCGGTCTCCTGGGTCAGAAGATGGCGCGACAGCTCCGAACCCGCATCGGCGTGATCGGCGGCGCTGCCCTGGCAGATCAGGGCCATGGCCTGGTCATACATCTGCAGGCGGGCCCGCTCGGCGCCCGGGGTGGCCTGGGCGCTCACCGCCTCGCCGTCCACGGTGGGCTGTTTGAACAACAGGGAGAGATTGCCGCCTTCGAACCAGGCCTGCCCATAGAGGTCGACCAGCAGGGGCACGAACTGGTCCATGTGGATGGAGCCGGCCACCGTGCCGCCGCGAAAGCCCAGCTTGCTGGCGGTGGCGTCTTCGTGGATGGAGCCCTTGATCTCGCTGGCCGTATTGCGCGGCGTGCGGAGCGGCCCGACCAGAGTCGTGCCGTCGCCTGCCGCCTGTTGTGCGACGCGCATCTTCGTTTCCTTCCCTGACCCGGTCATTGGCGCCGAGCTCATTTTTGTCTTCCGCCGCGCGCCCCCACGGACTGGTGGCGGCGGCATGACACGGTTATCCTGACACGGCCCCGCCAGAGGGTCACGGCGCCAATTGTCGCCGATCAGACACGGAGGACTTCGCGGCCGCCAGAGCCCGGCGGCCGTCCCTGCCGCCCAATCAGAACAGAGCCGCCCAAGGCGGCCGGGAGCGACCCATGACCGACCCCATGACCGAACGGTCCGCCGACCTCGACGGCTTTCGCCAGACCGCCAGGTCCTGGCTGGTCGAGAACTTCCCCGCCGCCCTCGCCCACCGCCCGGCCCCTGGCCCCGGCGTCGAGGAGGGGGCGGAGACCGACGACGCCCGCCTGTGGAAGACCCGGATGGGCGAAAAGGGATGGGGCGTGCCCACCTGGCCGGCCCGCTATGGGGGCGGCGAGCTTTCTCCGGCGCAGGCCCGGGTGCTGGCCGAGGAGATGACGGCCATCGGCGCCCAGAACCCCATCGGCGGCATGGGGGTGATGATGTTTGGCCCCACCCTGCTGGAATACGGAAACGAGGACCAGAAGGCCCGCCACCTGCCGCCCATCGCCCGGGGCGAACTGCGCTGGTGCCAGGGGTTCTCAGAGCCGGGCGCAGGCTCCGACCTCGCCTCGCTGTCGACAAGGGCGCAGGACAGGGGCGACCACTGGCTGGTCAACGGCCAGAAGATCTGGACCTCCGGCGCCCACCTGGCCGACTGGTGCTTCTGTCTGGTCCGCACCGATACGAGCAAGAAGCACGAGGGCATCTCCTTCCTGCTGATCGACATGAAGAGCCCCGGCGTCGAGGCCCGCCCCATCCTGCTGATCGCCGGCAATTCCCCCTTCTGCGAGACCTTCTTCACCGATGTGAAGGTCCCCAAAGAGAACCTGGTCGGCCCGCTGAACGGGGGCTGGACCATCGCCAAGCGCCTGCTGCAGCATGAGCGCAGCGGTCTGGCTGGCGCCGCTGGCGCCCAGCGCGCCCAGGTCAAGGTCCCCCTGCCCCAGTTGGCCAAGGCCTATCTGGGCGCCGACGAGGCCGGCCGCATCGCCGACCTCGACCTGCGCCAGCGGATCATCAACTATGAGATGGACCTGAAGGCCTTCCAGCAGACCGCCGAGCGTGCGGCCCTGGAGGCCCGGTCCAATCGCGGGCCGAGCGCGGCCACCTCGATCATGAAGAACGCCGGCTCCTTCCTGCGCCGGGACGGGGCTGAGCTGACCGTCGAGATCATGGGCTGGCAGGGCCTGGGCTGGAGCGGCGACCCCTTTTCCGACGACGAACTGGCGGCGACCCGCACGCTTGGCAGCTCCAAGGCCGGAACCATCGCCGGGGGCTCCCAGGAGGTGCAGTACAACATCATCGCCAAACGCATCCTCGGCCTGCCCGACCCGATCTCGGCGGCGGCGCGGCAGGGCTAGGTTCGGGCGGCCTCAGGCGTCAATCGTTTGCCAGTCCTCGCCGCCGTGTCGGATGCGCTGGATGAAGATGTTTGCGCCGTCGGGGCGGTAGAAGATGATGTGCGACCTATAGGGATGCCCGCGGGTGGCCGGGCCAAGTTCTGGACGGGCGCACGCCGCCATCGGGAAGTGCGAGAGAAACTCCAGCGCCTCGACCAGGCCGGCGACATAGAGCTCCGCCTGGGCGACGCCAAAGGCCGCAGCCCCGTGGAGATAGAGGTTTTCGAGGTCCTCAGCCGACTTGCGGCTGAACCTATAGGCCACGCCCGCCCAGGCGCCCCCGCGCCCTGTCGAGGATATCGGCGGCGGACAGGTCGCTGGCGCCGCTCTCTTCCCCTTCCTGGATCAGTTGCTGGAGCGCAGCCCGTTTGTCGGCCCGCTCCTGGTCGCGGCGGATCAGGTCGCGGACATAGTCGCTGGCGTTGCTGTAGCGGCCGGTCGCAGCCCGCCCCTCGACCCAGTCCTTCATCGCATCGGGCAGCGAGACGTTCATCGTCGCCATGGCGCACCTCCAGGCGGGAGCCTCGGTAAATTGGCAAACTTTGTCAATGTGGGCCGGAGACGGTCTTTGTCTCCAGACGGCGGAGGGTTTAGACTGTCGCCGACGAATTGGATGGATGCGATGAGCGACGCGGTCGGCCCTGGCGATCTGGTTCTGTGCGTCAATGCGGCGCCCAATCACGCCACGGGACGCCCCGTGCCCCTGCAGGCCGGCGAGACCTATCGCGTCTGGGCGGTGATGGACTTCGTCTGCCCCTGCGGCCGTTCCGACGCGCTGATCGATGTCGGCATCGACTTCGCCTGGTGCCAGTCCCGCTTCCGCCTGCTCCCCAAACCCAAGGCCCAGGCCAGGCCCCAGAAGGTGTCGGCGCCGAAGGAGAAGGAAACGGTGCGGTAGAGGGCCGCCCCGCCCCTACTCCCGCTTCAGCAGGCGCTCGGTGAACAGCGTCCCCCACCACTTGGCGCGGAAGTCGGCCTTCATAGCGTCGGGCTGGTAGGCGGGGCTTTCGACCCATTCGACGAAGGACAGGCCGGCGGGCTCGCCCTCGGCCAGGTAGCGCTCGAACACATAGTCCAGCACGCCGGTCTTGCCGGCCTTCATGTGCAGGTAGCGCAGGTGCAGCTGGTCGAGGGCCTCGGCGATCGGCTTGCCCTTGCGGAAGTGCATGTAGAAGACGCTCATGATGCCGGCCCGGTCCGCGCCGGACTTGCAATGCATCAGGGCGGGATATTCGATCGACTGGAACAGGTCCCGGGCGCCCAGGACGCGGGCGCGGCTCGGCACCTCGCGCGAGGTGATGGTGAAGTCCACCAGGGTCAGGCCCAGCTGCGCGCAGGCCTCCTTCTCCAGCACATAGAAGCTGCCGTCGAAACCGCCGCGCAGGTTGATGATGGTCTTGATCCCCCGGGCCTTCCACCCGGCCAGCTGCTCGGGCGAGGGCTGGTTGGTGCGCACCAGTTCGTCGCTGATCCAGTGGGCGTTCTGGAAGCGCAGGCGCAGGAAGGCGTGGTCGTTCCACATATAGTCCCGCAGGGCGCGCTTGCGGCCTTCCGGCGTCGTGAGATCGAATTGGGCCAAGGGGCGCTCCCAGATTTGCTGCATAACTAGGCGTTCGGGGCGGCGAACGGAAGCCTCGAGCCCGAGCCCCTTACTTGACTTGCGCGCCGTGACGGACGACGCCAGGGCCATGAGTTCCACGGCCACACCGGAGGCGCCCAAGACGCCTGTCCAGACGCCCGCCCGCGTCCTGATCGGCCGCATCGCGCAGGTCTATCTGAAGCCGCGCTGGAAGGGCTTCGCCCTGGCGCTGGTGGCCGCGGTGATCGTCGCCTTCTCCAGCGCCAAGCTGGTGCAGATCCTGGAGCCTGCGATCAACGACCTGCTGGTGGTGCAGAAGCCCGGCGCCATCTGGGCCATTCCGCTGGCCATCGCCGGCTACGCCATCCTGCGGGGCGTCGCCCAGGTGACCCAGGCCTCCCTGGTCAACCGGATCGGCAATGGGGTGGTGGGCGATGTGCAGGTGCAGCTGTTCGGCAAGCTGGTGCGGGCCGACCTCGCCCGCCTGCGGGGCCAGCATTCGGGCGCCTATGTCTCCTCGGTGCTCTATGACGCCGGCCTGATCCGCGAGGCGGCGACGTCGGGCCTCGTCAACTACACCCAGCACTTCCTGACCGTGATCGGCGCGGTGCTGGTCATGCTGTCCAACGATCCGATCCTGACGCTCGCCATCCTGCTGGCCGCGCCCCTGGCGACGGGGATCATGCGGCGGTTCTCCAAGAAGACCACCAAGGCCGCCAAGGGCGCCATGGCCGAGACCTCGGCGCTGTCGACCGCCATCATGGAGAGCCTGGACGGGGTTCGGGTGGTGAAGATTGAGAACCGCGAGGCCTTCGAGGAGGCCCGGGTCGCCGAGGTGGTGGCCCGGCGCCAGGCCCATCTGGTCAAGGGCGCCAACGCCCGGGCCGCCGCCGCGCCAGCCACCGAGACCCTGATGACCCTGATCGTGGCCGGCGTCATGGCCTATGCCGGCTGGCGGGCGGCGGCCGGGGCGATGAATGTCGGGGCCTTCGTGGCCTTCATCGGCGCGCTCGGCATGGCGTCCCAGTCCCTGCGGCAACTGGCCAATCTGCAGACCGTGTTCGCCGAGGGTCTGGCCGGCGCCCGGCGGCTGTTCGAAGCCCTTGATGTGGAGCCGCTGATTCGCGAGCCGGCCGAGGCCAGGAGCTTGCCCCGCAGCGACGGCGCCATCGCGTTCGAGAACGTCAGCTTCGCCTATGGCGAGGGCGCGCCGGCCCTGACTGGGGTGACCTTAAGCGCCCATCGCGGAGAGACCATCGCGCTGGTCGGCCCATCGGGCGGCGGCAAGAGCACCATACTGAACCTGATCCCCCGTTTTTACGACGTGACCGCGGGCCAGGTGACCATCGACGGCGCCGACGTGCGGGACCTGGGTCTGGCCTCCCTGCGCGACCAGATCGCCCTGGTGACTCAGGAGCCCTTCCTGTTCGACGACACCATTCGCGCCAACATCGCCTATGCGAGGCCGGAGGCCAGCCAGGCCGAGATTGAGGCCGCCGCCCAGGCGGCCGCGGCCCACGACTTCATCTCCGCCCTGCCGGACGGCTACGCCACCCTGGTGGGGGAAGCCGGCGCGCGGCTGTCCGGCGGCCAGCGCCAGCGGATCGCCATCGCCCGGGCCTTTCTGAAGGACGCCCCCATCCTGCTGCTGGACGAAGCCACCAGCGCGCTGGACACCGAGAGCGAGGCCCAGGTTCAGGCGGCCCTGACCCGGCTGATGGCCGGGCGGACCACCATGCTGATCGCCCATCGCCTGTCGACGGTCCGCGGCGCCGACCGCATCTATGTGATCGACAAGGGCCAGGTGGTGGAGACCGGCGACCATGCCAGCCTGGTCAAGGCCCAGGGTCTCTATGCCCGCCTGGCCAAGAGCCAGGACCTGGAGACGGAGAGCGCGGCGTGAAGGGTCTGCTGCGGCGGCCCCGCGTGCAGGCGGTCCTGGGATGGATGGTGGCGGGCTATCTGCGGCTGATCCTGCGAACGGTCCGTTGGCGTCATGTGAACCTTCAGTCGGTCGAGCCCATGCTGGCCGGCGAGGGAGGAGCCCTGGTTCTGTTGTGGCACGGCCGGATCCCGGTCAGCCTTTCGCTCGCCCCACACCTGCGGCGCAGGCCCGAGCGTCGGGTCCTGATCTCGCCTTCGTCAGACGGCGAGTTCCTGGCCCAAGCCCTGGCCCGGTGCGGCTTTCCCGCCATCCGCATGTCTTCGGCCAAAAAGGGGGATGCGGCCAAGGCCCGCGCGGCCGTGGCGGGGTTTCGGGAGTCCCTGAAGTTGGTCGGTGACGGCGGCGTGCTGGTCATCACCCCAGACGGGCCGCGAGGTCCCAATGAGGTGATCGCCCCAGGCGCCCTGCAGATCGCCCGGCGAGCCCAGGCTCCGGTCTATCTGGCCGGGATCGCCGCGGCGCCGGCCCTGAGCCTGAACACCTGGGACAGGGTGATGGTGGCCAGGCCCTTTGGTCGCGGCGCCGTGGTCTGGGTGGGGCCGTTGCTCGCGCCGGAACAGGCCGATGAGACTCAGATGGCGGCCCTGGGGGCGCAATGGTCGGCGGCCCTGTCAGCTGCGACCCGCCAGGCCGAAGCCCTGGTCGGGTCGGTCCCGGCGGGGCCTCGGGTTGGGGCGGCGGGGACCTAGGCCCATGGCGCACGATCATCCAGATCATCCCGACGGTCACGGCCATGCTCAGGGTCACAGCCACGACCACAGCCACGGCCTGGGGGGCCACCACCATCACGCCCCCAAGGATTTCGGCCGGGCCTTCGCCATTGGCGCCGTCCTCAACACCGGCTTTGTCATCGCCGAGGTAGCCGCGGGCCTCTGGTTCGGCTCCCTGGCCCTGCTGGCCGACGCCGGCCACAATCTGTCCGATGTGATGAGTCTGCTGCTGGCCTGGGGGGCGGTGGGGCTGGCCAAGCGCAAGCCGGCCGGCCGACGCACCTATGGCCTGCGCAAGGCGACCATCCTGGCCTCGCTCGTCAACGCCATCCTGCTGCTGGTCGCCGTGGGGGCCATCGTCTCCGAAGCCCTGCGGCGGATCGCCGAACCGTCGGAGGTGGCCGCCGCCCCGGTGATGATCGTGGCGGCCATCGGTGTGGTCATCAACACCGTCACAGCCCTGATGTTCATCGGCGGCGCCAAGGGCGACCTGAACATCCGCGGCGCCTTCCTGCACATGGCGGCCGATGCGGCGGTCTCCCTGGCGGTGGTGGTCGGGGCCGGCCTCATTGCGCTCACCAGCCTCTACTGGCTTGATCCCGCGCTCAGCCTGCTCATCGTCGCCGTCATCCTCGTGGGGACCTGGGGCCTGCTGCGGGACTCCGTCGACCTCGCCCTCGACGCCGCGCCCCGGGGGATCGATGTGGAGGCGGTGCGGACCTGGCTGGGGGATCAGCCCGGGGTCGCGGGCGTCCATGACCTGCATATCTGGGCGTTGAGCACCACGGAGACGGCCCTGACGGCGCACATCACCCGGCCCGACAACACCGAGTCCGACGCCTTTCTGCACGCCGCCTGCGAGGGTCTCCAGGCTCGGTTCGGCATCGGCCACGCCACCTTGCAGGTGGAGACCGGCGAGGCCTCGGTTTGCCGCCTCTTTCCCGCCGAGGTGGTATGAAGCCCGTCCCCCGTTCCCCGGGCCTTGTGGTCTATGGCCTGGCGCTGGCGGCTCTCGAGCCCCTGGCGCCTCTCCTGCTGCGCGCCCGCGCCCGACGGGGCAAGGAGGACGCCGAACGGCTGGACGAGCGCCTGGGCCGGCCAAGGGCCGCCCGCCCGGCGGGCGAGGTGGTCTGGCTGCACGGGGTGAGCGTCGGCGAAAGCGTCTCGCTGATCCCCCTGGTGGAAGCCCTGCGGGCTCAGCGGCCCGACCTGAACCTGCTGGTCACCTCCGGGACGCGCACCGCGGCCGAACTCCTGGCCCGGCGCCTGCCGGCGGGCGTCATCCACCAGTACGCCCCAGTGGACGGCCCCCGGGCGGTGGCCGGCTTTCTGGACCACTGGCGCCCCACCACGGCGATCCTGGTGGAGAGCGAGCTGTGGCCCAATCTGATCCTCGGCGCCGCCCGTCGCGGGGTGCGGCTGGCCCTGGTGTCGGCCCGCATGACCCAGAAAAGCGCCGATGGCTGGGCGCGGGCGGCCGGCGCGGCCCGGGCCATCTTGCAGAGCTTCGACCTGATCCTGCCCCAGGACGCCGAGACCGAGACCCGGCTGCAGGGCCTTGGGGCCACCACCGGCCCGCAGTTGAATCTCAAGCAGGTGGGCGCGCCCCTGCCCTGCGATGCGGCCGAACTGGAGCGCCTGCGTCAGCTGACCGCTGGGCGACCGGTGGTGCTGGCCGCCAGCACCCATCCGGGGGAGGAAGCCCTGGTGGCCGAGGCCGTCCACCGCCTGCGCGACGCCCAAGCCGGCGTCCTGCTGATCATTGCGCCCCGGCACCCGGAGCGCGGTGAGGCCGTGGCCGAGATCCTGCGGACCGCAGGCTTCAACACCGCCCGGCGCAGCGCCGGCGAGGCGCCTGGGCCGCTGGTCAGCGCCTATGTGGCCGACACCCTGGGCGAGCTTGGCCTGTTCTTCCGCCTGGCCGATATCGTGGTGATGGGCGGCGGCTACGCCCCTGGCGTCGGCGGCCATAACCCCCTGGAGCCGGCCCGGTTGGGGGCGGCCATCCTCACCGGCCCGTCGGTCTTCAACGCCGGATCGACCTATGAGGCGATGTTTGACGAGGTGGCCGCCCTCTGCGCCCCCGACGGCGAGGCCCTGACCCGTCATATCGCCGGACTGCTGGACAATCCCGCCATCGCCCGCCGGATGGGCGCCGCGGCCCAGGCCCATGCCGAGCGCTATGGCGCGGCCCTGGAGACGGCCATGGCCCGCCTCGCCCCGCTGCTGCCCGCTCAGGCGGCGCCATGAAGCTCTCCACTCCCCGCTGGTGGTACGTCCGCGAACGCGATCGCGCCGCCATGCCCATGACCCGGGCCCTGCTGAAACCGGCGTCCTGGATCTGGGCGGCGGTGACCGCCGGCAAGATCGCCAGGGCGGTTCCCCATGATCCAGGGGCGCCCGTGATCTGTGTGGGCAACATCACCATGGGCGGGACCGGCAAGACGCCGGTGGTCCAGGAAATCCTCGCCCGGCTGAGAGCGCGGGGGATCGAGGCGCACGGCCTGTCCCGGGGCTATGGCGGGCGTTTGGCGGGCCCCGTCCAGGCTGACCCCGCCCTGCACACCGCCGCCGATGTGGGCGACGAGCCGCTGATGATGGCCAAGTCGGCGCCCATCTGGATCGCCCGGGACCGCGCAGCCGGCGCCCGCGCCGCCGCCCTGGCCGGCGCCGGGGCCATTGTCATGGACGACGGCCACCAGAACCCGAGCCTGACCAAGCGGCTGTCGCTGATCGTGGTGGATGGAGAGACCCGCGAAGGGGAATGGCCCTTTGGCGACGGCGCGGTCTTTCCCGCCGGTCCCATGCGCGAGCCCCTGGCTGCTGGACTCGCCCGGGCCGATGCGGTGGTCATGATGCTGCCCGCTGACCTGGCTGCGCCAGACCGCGAGCTTCTGGCGCTGTTTGACCAGACGCCCGTGCTGATCGCCCGGCTCAGCGCCTCATCGCCGCCGCCGACGGGGCCGCAGGTGGCCTTCGCCGGCGTGGGCAAGCCCTGGAAGGTGGAGCGCGCCTTGAAGGCGGCCGGCTGCGAGCTGGCCGACTTCGTCGCGCTGCCGGACCACTTCGCCTATGACGCCGCAACGCTGGCCCGCCTGGCCGCCCGGGCCGAGGACTTCGGGGCCGGGCTGGTGACGACGGAAAAGGACTGGGCGCGTCTGCCGCCCGAATGGCGCACCCGGGTGGTCGCCTGGCCAGTGCAGGCGCAGTTCGAGGACGAGGCCGCCCTGGACGCCTTGCTGTCCAGGGCGATCGGTCAGCCTCTTTAATCCTGCCCCTTAGGCGGTGGCGCCGGCCTTCTGGGCGAAGCTCCAGCCAGCCTTGGCCAGCTGCGGAACCCGCTCCGCCATGGCCGCGGCCTGGGGGCTGTTGGCCGTGCCGTCGCGCACGCGGCCGACGATCCCCTGAATGATGCCGGCCAGGCGGAAGATGTTGTAGGCGAAGTACCAGTTGAGGTCCGGCAGGCTGTCGCGGCCGGTCAGGCGGCAATACTCGGCCACATACTCGTCGATGGAGGGAACCCCATGGGCCTCAAGATCGGGGATCTGGGCGATCGCCCCATTGACCCAGTTCATCAACAGATAGGTGAAATCGGCGAGCGGCTCGCCGAGAGTCGACAGCTCCCAGTCCAGCACGGCGATGACGCGGGGCTCGGTGGGATGCAGCACCATATTGTCCAGGCGGTAGTCCCCGTGGACCACCGAGGTGCGCTCCTGGGGCGGCACGGTGCGGGGCAGCCATTCGATCAGCCGCTCCATCTCTTCGAGCTTGACCGTCTCTGAGGCCCGATACTGCTTGGTCCAGCGGTCGACCTGCCGGCCCATATAGTTGCCGGGCTTGCCATAGTCGCCCAGGCCGATGGCTTCATGATCGGTGTTGTGAAGGTCAGCCAGGGTCTTGAGCTTGGCCATATAGATCGGGCGGCGCTCTTCCGGCGTGTACTGGGGCAGTTGCTGGTCCCAGAGGATGCGCCCCTCCACCATGTCCATCACATAGAACATGGTGCCGATCACCTCGTCGTCCGTACACAGGCCATAGCTCCGCGCCACCGGGAAGCCGGTGGGATAGAGGGCGCTGATGACCTTGTACTCGCGGTCCACCGCGTGCGCCGAGGGCAGCAGCTTGCCCGGCGGCTTGCGGCGCATGACGTACTTCTTGGTGGGCGTCACCAGCTGGTAGGTCGGGTTGGACTGGCCGCCCTTGAACTGGCGCACCTCCAGCGGCCCCTGGAAGCCTTCGACATTGGCCTGCATCCAGGCCTCAAGGCGGGCCTCGTCGAAGCGGTGGGATTCAGCGACCTCCTTGGTGCCGGTGTTCAGCTGTTCGCGCTGTTGTTCTGCGGCGTCGGCGGCCATGGGCGGTTTCCCTTTACTCACGTCTGGGTGCGCGTGTGTCTTACGCTTGTTTGAACCCACCTTACCGAGGCGCGGCATGGCGCCGCAAGGCGTTCGACGCCCCAGCGTACCGACCCCTAGAACCTAGGGGGCTCCGTTCAGCGGTTCAGCGCGCGCCATCCGATGTCGGAGCGATAGAAGCCGCCGGGCATATCAATCTGGTCCACCGCCGCATAGGCCGCCTGACGGGCGGCGGGGAAGTCTGCGCCAAGGGCGCAGACGTTCAGAACCCGGCCGCCGGCGGCCCGCAGGGTTCCGTCGGCGTCCCTCGCCGTACCGGCATGAAAGACCACGACGCCGTCGCCGAACGCCTGATCGGCGCCGGTGACGGGCGCGCCCGCCACGGGGGCGTCGGGATAGCCTTGCGCGGCCATCACCACGCAGACGGCGGCTTCATCGCGCCAGGCCGGGGCCGGAAGCCTGTCGAGCTGGCCCTTGGCGCAGGCGGCCAGATAGGGAACCAGGTCGCTCTCCAGGCGCAGCATCAGCACCTGGCACTCCGGGTCGCCGAAGCGGACATTGAACTCCACCAGGCGGGGGCCGTCGCGGGTGGCCATGAACTCGACGAACAGGACGCCGCGATAGGGCGCGCCCTCGGCGGCGATGGCGGCGAAGGTCGGTTCGGCCAATTCCCGGCGCACGCGATCGATCAGGTCGTCGGTGAACAGGGGGGCCGGCGCATAGGTCCCCATGCCCCCGGTGTTGGGACCCTGTTCGCCGTCATAGGCCCGCTTGTGGTCCTGGGCGTGGCCAAAGACCAGGGAATGGGTCCCGTCGCACAGGGCGAACAGGGAGCCGATCTCGCCTTCGAGGAATTCCTCGATCACCACCCGCGCGCCGGCGGCGCCGAAACGGCCCCCCAGGGTGTCGTCGATGGCGGCCTCGGCCTCGGCCCGGCTGGCCGCGATGACCACCCCCTTGCCGGCCGCCAGGCCATCGGCCTTGATCACATAGGGAGGCGAAAAGCGATCCAGGGCCGCCTTGGCCGCGCCGGCCTCATCGCAGACCACATAGGCGCCGGTGGGCAGACCATGGCGCTCGCAGAAGGCCTTGGTGAAGGCCTTGGAGGATTCCAGCTGGCCCGCCGTGCGGCTCGGTCCGAAGCAGGGAATGCCCGCGGCCGCCAGGGCGTCGGCGAGACCCGCCTCCACCGCCGATTCCGGACCGATCACCACCAGGTCCGCAGTCATCTCCTGGGCCAGGGCCACCAGGCCCGGGACATCGGTGGCCTTGACTGGACGCAGATCGCCCAGACCCTCCATGCCAGGGTTGCCCGGCGCCATGACCAGGCGGGTGAGCAGGGGCGATTGGGCGATCTTCCAGGCCAGCGCATGCTCGCGCCCGCCGGAACCGACGAGGAGGATGTTCATGGGCGGGCTTTGCCGCGCCCGACCTCAGGCGTCAAGCGAGGGGCTCAGGCCTCGACGTCGAGGGAATAGCCGGCCGAGCGCACGGTGCGGATGGGATCGATCTCGGCCTCGCGGTTCAAGGCCTTGCGCAGGCGGCCCACATGCACGTCGACGGTGCGGGCCTCCACATAGACATCCGAGCCCCAGACCGCGTCGAGGAGCTGTTCGCGCGAGAACACCCGGCCAGGGTGCTGCATCAGATAGTCCAGCAGGCGGAACTCGGTGGGACCCAGATGGATCTCCTGGCCGCCCCGCTTCACCCGGTGGGCGACCCGGTCGATGACCAGGTCGCCGATGCGAACCCGATCCTCCGCCAGGCCCGGCCGCAGGCGCCGCAGGACCGCGCGGATGCGAGCCGACAGCTCGGACATGGAGAAGGGCTTGACGATGTAGTCGTCGGCGCCGGTGTCCAGGCCGCGGATGCGGTCGGTCTCCTCGCCCCTTGCCGTGAGCATGATGATCGGAATGTTGCGGGTTTCCGAGCGCGCCCGCAGACGGCGGCAGACCTCGATCCCGGAGACCTTCGGCAGCATCCAGTCCAGCAGGATCAGGTCGGGAAGCTTCTCATCGACCATCATCAGGGCTTCCTCGCCATCGGCGGCGACGGCGACGGTGTAGCCCTCTTTTTCAAGATTGTAGTTCAGCAGGGTGGCCAGAGAGTCTTCATCCTCGGCGACCAGAATATTGGGGGTCATGGGCCGAACTTCCGTTACGGACGCTGCAGGGGATCGGTCTTGGGCCGGGCGGCCGCTATCGCCTCGTCCCCAGTGATTTCGTAGTGGATGATCTCGGCGATGTTGGTGGCGTGATCGCCGATCCGCTCCAGGTTCTTGGCCACGAACAGCAGGTGGGCGCAGGCCGTGATGGTCCGCGGATCGGCCATCATGTAGGTCAGCAGCTCCCGGAACAGGCTGTTGTAGTGCTCATCGACCTCGTCATCCCGCGACCAGACCGACATGGCCCGCTCCAGGTCCGAGGCGGTATAGGCGTCGAGGACTTCCTTCAGACGGGTGACCACCAGCCGGCCCATGCGCTCGATGGAGCGGGTCAGGGGCACCATGGGGTCGGAGTCGATGATGACGATGGTGCGCTTGGCGATGTTCTTGGCCAGGTCGCCGACGCGCTCGAGATTGTTGGCGATCTTCATGGCCGCGACGGTGCGGCGCAGATCGTTGGCCAGCGGCTGACGCAGGGCGATCATGCGGATCGCCTTGCGCTCGATATCGGCCTGAAGCACGTCCAGGCGTTCGTCGCGGCTGACCACCAGGTCGGCGGTCTGCTGGTCCCGGCGGACCACGGCCTCCAGCGCGTCGGCCACGGCCGCCTCGGTCAATCCGCCCATCCGCGCGCACTCGGCGGTGAGCATGTTGAGCTCGTCTTCGTAGGCCTTGACGATGTGTTCGTTCATGGCGGCGTCCTTCCGGTCAGCCGAAGCGGCCGGTGATGTAGTCCTGCGTGCGGGTGTCACGCGGGTTGGTGAAAATCTCGTCGGTGGCGCCGGCCTCGACCACCGCGCCCATGTGGAAGAAGGCCGTGCGCTGGGAGACCCGGGCGGCCTGGGCCATGGAGTGGGTGACGATGACGATGCAGTACTGGCTGCGCAGGTCGTCGATCAGCTCTTCGATCTTGGCCGTGGCGATGGGGTCCAGCGCCGAGCAGGGCTCGTCCATCAGGATCACTTCAGGGCTGACGGCGATGGCCCGGGCGATGACCAGGCGCTGCTGCTGTCCGCCCGAGAGGCTGGTGCCTGGCGCCAGCAGGCGGTCGGAGACTTCCTTCCAGAGACCGGCCCGCTTCAGGGAGGACTCGACGATATCGGCGAGTTCGCTCTTGCTGGTGGCGAAGCCGTGGATGCGGGGGCCATAGGCCACGTTCTCGAAGATGCTCTTGGGAAAGGGGTTCGGCTTCTGGAACACCATCCCCACCCGGGCCCGCAGCAGGACGGGGTCGACCTGGCGGTCGTTGACGTCTTCGCCATCAATGATGATCCGCCCATTCACCCGGGCGCCGGGGATGGTGTCATTCATCCGGTTGATGCAGCGCAGGAAGGTGGACTTCCCGCAGCCAGAGGGGCCGATCAGGGCGGTGACCATGCGGTCGGGCATGTCCAGGCTGACGTCGAACAGGGCCTGTTTCTCCCCGTAGAAGACGCTGACATCGCTGGCGGAAACCTTGCCCGTGGCCGATGAGCGGGGCGCCGTCACGGCCCCCGCGGCCAGGGTGTCGTCGCGTTGGGCGGTCATCTGCGGACTCGAACCTGAGGTGGAGTGGAAGGGCATGGGGATCACCACCGGCGCTCAAAGCGTCGACGCAAGATCACCGCCACGAGATTCATCAACACCATGAAGACCAGCAGCACGATGATGGCCGCGGCTGTGCGTTCATGGAAGGCCCGCTCCGAGGCGTTCTCCCAGATGAAGATCTGCACGGGCAGGACCGTGGCCGCGCTGGTCAGGGTTTCCGGCACGCCCGGGACAAAGGAGACCATGCCGATCATCAGCAAAGGCGCGGTCTCGCCCAGGGCATGGGCCAGGGAGAGGATGACGCCGGTCATCATGCCCGGCATGGCGAGCGGCAGGACGTGGTGGAACACCGTCTGGGTGCGTGAGGCCCCGACCGCCAGGGCCGCCTCACGGATCGAGGGCGGAACCGCCCGCAGGGCCGAGCGCGTGGCGATGATGATGGTCGGCAGGGACATCAGGGCGAGGACCAACCCCCCCAGCAGGGGGGACGATCGCGGAATGGCCAGCCAATTGATGAACACCGCCAGACCCAGGAGGCCGTAGATGATCGAGGGCACCGCGGCGAGGTTGTTGATGTTGACCTCGATCACGTCGGTCCAACGGTTCTTGGGCGCGAACTCCTCGAGATAGGTGGCCGCCAGGACCCCGATGGGCGCGGCCAGCAGGGCGGTGACGAACAGCATCATGGCCGAGCCGATCACGGCGCCCAGGACGCCGGCCTGCTCCGGCTCCGTCGAGTCCGACCGTGAGAGGAAGGTCCAGTTGAAGCCGCCGGTCACCCGGCCCTGGTCGCGCAACTCATCCAGCCAGTCCAGTTGCCGGTCGCTGAGCAGCCGGCCGCCGACCTCGGTGTCGCGGCTGATCTGGCCTTTGTAATAGAGGCTGGCATTGGCCTTCATCGGGCCTTGAACCGTGATGGTCTGCCCCACCAGGGAGGGATCGGCCCGCAGGCGGTCGAGGACCTGGAAGCCCAGGTCGCCGGAGAGGATGGACATCATCTGCGAGGACGCCTGACCATAGGGATCGTCCTCTTCCCCGAGCATCGCCAGGGCCGATTCAGCCACCATCAGATTGAAGTTGGAGCCGCCCAGGTCGGCCAGGTTCACCCGATTGGCGTCCACCTGGACCGGCAGGCTGACCCTGTAGTCCACAAAGGTGGAATAGCCCTGCAGACCAATGCGGCCCAGCAGGACCACCAGGAAGGTGAGGGCCAGGATGATCGCCGCCCGGCCATAGAGCCGGAACCGGGCTTCGGCCCGGTAGCGCCGCTTCAGCCGGGCTTCGGCCTCGGTGCGGGCGCGGGCCTTGGCGGCCTGGGCCGGGGTGAGCGCCGCGTCAGTCATATTGTTCCCGGTACCGCTGCACGATCCGCAACGCGACGATGTTGAGCATCAGGGTGATCAGGAAGAGGGTCAGGCCCAGGCCGAAGGCCGACAGGGTCTTTGGGCTGTCGAACTCCTGGTCGCCGGTGAGCAGGGTGACGATCTGCACCGTCACGGTGGTGACCGTGTCCAGGGGATTGATGGTGGCGCGGGCCTGAAGACCCGCAGCCATGGTGACGATCATCGTCTCACCAATGGCGCGGGAGACCGCCAGCAGAAGCGCGCCCATGACGCCCGGCAGGGCGGCGGGCATGATCACGCGGGTGATGGTCTCTGAACGGGTGGCGCCCATGGCCAGCGAGCCGTCGCGCAGGGACTGAGGCACCGCATTGATGATGTCGTCCGACAGGGACGAGACAAAGGGGATCAGCATGATCCCCATGACCGCGCCGGCCACCAGCGCCATCTGGTTCTGAACCTGCATCAGATAGAGGCCCAGGGCGTCGAACGGCCCGCCCAGAAGGGGCGCGCCAAGGCTGTTGAAGAACCCGCGGAACAGAGGTCCGACGGTCAGGGCGGCGAAGAAGCCATAGACCACCGTGGGGATGCCCGCGAGGATCTCCAGCAGCGGCTTGACCACCGCCCGGGTGGTGGCGCCCGCATATTCCGACAGATAGATGGCCGCGAACAGTCCCACGGGAGCCGCGACGGTCATGGCGATCATCATGATCAGGAAGGTGCCCATGAACAGGGGCACGGCGCCGAACGCGCCCGATGACGCCACCTGGTCGGCGCGAATGGCGATCTGCGGGTCCCAGGTCATGCCGAACAGGAATTCGAAGAGCGGCACCACCTGGAAGAAGCGCCAGCTTTCCCAGACCAGGGAGGCGACAATGCCGACGGTGGTCAGGACGGCGACCACCGCGCAGGCCAGGAACAGGGCCGCGACCCATCGTTCGACCCGCGGCCGGGCCGCAAAGTCGGCGCTCAACCGCGGCCAGGCCGCGGCCGCACCGGCCAGGGCGAGGACGAAGGCCAAGCTCAGGGCGGCGGCGGTCAGGTTGCGATGGATGTCCTTCGCCTGGACCAGCTTGGCGTTGAAGGCGTCGCCCAAGGCGCCGTCATAGACGGTCTGGCTGACCTGCCCGTCGTTCACGGTGGCCACGACGTCGTTGTAGAAAACGTCCTGGGTGCTGGCCGGAAGCGACGACACGGCCGCCGGCGGATCGCCGCGCAGAATGAGTTCTTCGACCTGGGCGCCCATCAGGCTGACCAGCAGCAGCACCAGAGCCGCCGGCGCCGCCGCCCACAGGGCGAGATAGGCGCCGTAGTAGCCCGGAAGCGAGTGGAGCAGACTCGGGCGATGCCCCGCGGCGCTGAGCACCTTGCGGCGACCGGCCGCGTAGGACGCAGCGGAGAACAGGATGAGCCCCAACAGGGCGATCCAGATGAGCATTCAGGCCTTCGTCTTGCAGCTCTAGGCGCGCATCACAGCGCCGGACGGCCGATCGCCGCCCCGCTTGGCGCGGCCGGAACCTGCCTGCGGTTTGCAGATCAAACGCGACACTTTCATGACACTTTTGCGACATCGTGGGAATTGTCGGGTGTGTCGGCGGCCGGGCCCTCCGCCAGCGGGAAGTAGGCGGTGAAGACAGCGCCCCGCCCTGGGGCGCTTTCGACCGCCAGGCCCCCGCGATGGCGGTTCACGATGTGCTTGACGATCGCCAGGCCAAGGCCTGTTCCGAGCTTTTCGCCGCTCTTTTGTCCTTCCACCCGGTAGAAGCGTTCGGTCAGCCGGGGCAGATGCTCGCGCTCCATGCCGGGGCCAGTGTCGATCACCGACAGGGCGGCGAATCGCTCTGGTCCATGATCGGGGGTCAGCAGGGACAGGCGCGCCGCCTCAGCCATCCGCGGGGCGACACAGGCCTCGGCGCTCAGGTCCGCCTGGAGCAGAATCCGGATCGTGCCCCCTGAGACGGAGTATTTCAGCGCATTGTCCACCAGGTTCTGGGTCACCTGAATGACCTGGTCCCGGTCTCCAATGGTCGAGACCGTTCCCCGGGGCGGGGTCTCTGCCTCGAGGACCACCCCCTTGTCGCGGGCCAGGGGGGCCAGGGCGTCGATCACGTCGAGCACGGCGGCGGCCAGATCCACTTCCTCCAGCGGCCGCACATGCTCGTTGAGCTCGATACGGCTCAGGGACATCAGGTCATCGATGAGACGGGACATCCGTTCGGCCTGCACATGCATGATGCCCAGGAAGCGGTCCCGCGCGCCCTCATCGCCGCGGGCGTGCCCCCTCAGGGTCTCAATGAAACCCGAGAGGGAGGCCAGAGGGGTGCGCAACTCGTGGCTGGCGTTGGCCAGGAAGTCGGCCCGCATGCGCTCGACCCGGCGGATGTCGGTCTCGTCGTGCAGCACCAGCAGGGCGAGCTGCGCGCCGTCGCTGGCGACGCCCAGCGGTCGGGCATAGACCCGGAAGATGCGTTCCTGGGTCCCGCCGGGTTCATAGACCGCCTCCCCCTCGAGGCCGCCGAACAGGGCTTCATCCACGACCTCAAGCACGTCGGGGTCTCGAATGGCCGTGACCAGAAGGCCCGCCTCCCGCTGGATCTTCAGCACCCGCCGGCCCGCCCGGTTGACCATCACGAACCGGCGGCCCGTCAGGTCGTCGGGCTCGTGGGCCGAGATCACCATGACCGGATCAGGCAGGGCGTTGAGCACCGAGGTGTAGGGCAGTGAAAGGGCGCCGGGCGCGACCTCGACATGGGTCTGCGCCATCTCGGCCTGAAGCCGGGCGGCTTCCTGCCGGGCGCGCCGGGCCTGGACAAGCGTCACCGCCAAGACCGCGGCGGCCAGGATCAAGGCCCAGGCCTGATGGGCCTCGCCAACCAGGGTGAGGACGGCCAGGGCCAGTCCGCCCGCCAGGCCGGTAATGACCACCGGTCCGGCGACAAAGCCCCGACGGGGCCTCAGCGGCAGGTGGGGCGGCAGGGATGGGGTCGGCTGCGGCACAATCGAATCTCCGTTCGCCGGATCATCCACCAAGCCGGACGCCTGTGTCATTGGCGTGACACACCAAACGCTGATCGGCCAGACCAGGCTGGGACGGCGTTCCCACGGGGGAACCCGGCCTGGGGGCCGGCGTTTGCAAAATCCGGGGAACGCGACGTCGATCATGTCGGGAAAAGGAAACAGTTTTTTGGCCGATAGCCTTCTGGCTCCTCGTGCGGGGATCGATGATCCGTTCGCCGCGGCCGTTCACGCCACTCGAATGCCGATGACCATCGTCGACGCCCAGGCGCCCGACATGCCCCTGGTCTTCGTCAATGACGCCTTCCTGAAGATGACGGGATATGTGCGCAGCGAGGTCCTGGGACGCAATTGTCGATTCCTGCAGGGACCAGACACCGACGCCAAGGCCAGTGCGACCCTGGCCCGGGGGGTGAGCGCGGGAGAGGCCGTCAGCGTCGACCTCCTGAATTACCGCAAGGACGGGACGCCCTTCTGGAACGCGCTGCAGATCAGCCCGGTCCGAAACGCCACGGGCCAGATCATCTACTTCATCGGCTCACAGGTGGATGTCACCGCCCGCAAGGCCGCTGAGACGGCCCTCGAGGCCGCTGCGGAGGAACAGGCCAAGACCGCCCAACAGGCCCTGGCTGACCGCACCGCCCTGCTGCATGAGGTCGACCATAGGGTCAAAAACAACCTCCAGCTCATCACCTCCCTGCTGGTGCTGCAGACCCGGCGGACCCTGGATGACACCACCCGCGGCGCCCTGGAGCGCATGCTTTCGCGGGTGAGCGCCATCGCCACGGTCCACCGCCGGCTGTTCCAGAGCCACGATCTGGAGCGTTTCGACGTGGCGACCTTTGTCCGGGACCTGATAGGCGATGTCTCCCCGGAACGGGATGAGGTCGCCATCCGCCTGGACCTCGAGCGCATCGACATCAACGCCGCCCAGGCCGCCCCGCTCGCCCTGGTGGTCAATGAACTGGTGGACAATGCGCTCAAGCATGGCCTGCCCGCCGGCCAGCCCGGACACCTGCGCATTCGGGTGCGCCGTCTGAACGGGGACTATGTGATCGAGGTCTGCGACGACGGCCCGGGTCTGCCCGCAAGCGGCGCGTTCGAGCCAGGCTTTGGCCTCACCATCACACATCTCCTCGCCCAGCAACTCCGCGCCACCCTGACCTTCGAGTCGGGGGCGCCCGGCCTGAGGGTCACAATGAAGATTCCAGTTCATGGATAGGCCCCTGGCGACACCCAACCCCCGCCCCCTCACGGTGTTGATCGTCGAGGACGAGGTGCTGCTCGCCGTTGAACTCGGCTTTCTGGTCCGCGAGGCCGGTTGCCTGGACGTGGGCCACGCCCTGGACTCCAAGGCGGCGGTCCAGCTTGCCGATCGGCTTCAGCCGGACATCGTCCTGGTCGATGTGCATCTGTCCGACGGCCCGACCGGGGTCGACGCGGTCCGGAAGATCCTCGAGGACCGGAAGGCCGTGGCGCTGTTCATGACGGCCAATGTGAAACGCCTTCCGGAGGACCTGGCCGGCGCCTGCGGGGTGATCGGCAAGCCCTATTCCGACGGGTCGATCCGCCAGGCCCTGACCTTCCTGGCCCATTGCCTGCAGGCTGGAACGGCGTCGGGGCCTCCGCCGCCAGGCCTGAACCTCTCGGAGACCTTTGCGGCCCGCTGGGGGGTCGACCAACTGGCCCGGGCAGGCTGACCCATGGATAGCGCCCTCCTGCCCGAATTGATCGGCTTCCTGGCTGGCCTCTGCTCCATGGCGAGCTTCACACCTCAGATCGTCAAGACATGGCGCGAGCGCGACGCCCGCTCCATCTCCCTGCGCATGTATGTGGTCACGGTGTCCGGCTTCTCCCTTTGGGTGACCTATGGGGTGATGATCGGCAGCCTGCCGGTGATGCTGACCAATTCGGTCTGCCTGACCCTCTCAGCCCTGATCCTGGCCATGAAGTGGCGGTTCTCCCGCCCCGACCACGTGGCCCGGCGCGAAGCGCAGGGCGATACGGTTGGCGCCGGGCCAGCAGGTCACTAGGATTGCGCCGACTCCCGCGCCCCCGGAGCGTGGGCGCCCGTAGCCATCCCAGGACCAGATCATGCCCCATCGGATCGCCGAAGCCGAGGCCGCCCTGCAGGCTGGACGTCTCGACGAGGGGATCGCCCTGATCGAATCCCTGCTGACGGAGGAGCCGCGCTCACCCCAGCGGCTCTATCAGAATTTCACCAGCCTCCTGTATCGCAAGGGTCTGTACGAGAAGGGCGCGGACTGGTCCCGCGCCGGCCTTGAGGTCTATCCCCGGGACGCCGACCTCTGGAACATTCTCGGGGTCTGTCTGCGCCGCCTGGGGCGTCCTGAGGAGGCGCTGAAGGCCCTCAACGCCGGCCTCAAGGTCCAGCCGAAGAACGAGGGCCTGCAACAGAACAAGGGCAATGTTCTCAATGATTTGAAGGATGGCCCCGGCGCGGTGGCCATCTTCAGCCGACTGGTCCGCAACGCTCCGACCAATGCGGAAATGCAGCGGGCCCTGGGCCGGGGGCTGTGGCGGTCGGAGGAGTTCGACAAGGCGGAAATGCGCTTCCGCCTGGCGGCTAGACTGAAACCCGATCTCATCGACGCCTGGCTCGATCTCTCGGCCCTGCTGGCCGAAACCAAGAGCTCCGACGCCGCCGTGGCGGTCTTGGAAGAGGCGCTCAAGTCCCAGGACTCGCCCCGGTTGATGGAGGCCAAGGCCGTCGCCCTTCGCCGGGGCCAGAAGCTCCGCCTGTCGGAGGCCTATATTCTTGAGGTCCTCAAGACCCGTCCCGATGAGCCCTGGGCGCACTACCAGCTGGGCGCCGTGATCTCCGACATCGACCGTCCCCGGGCCAATACGCACCTGCGTCGGGCCGTGGAGCTGAAGCCCGACGACCGGGACTACAGGATGGCCCTGGTGGAAAGCCTGGTGCGCTCACGCCACGGGAATGAGGCCGCCCATCTGGACGACGCCTATACCGAGCTGAAGGCCGCCAGCGCCCTGGGTCCCCTGAGCGGCCCGGCCCAGTTGAAGGTCGCCTCGGAGGTGTTGTCCCGGGTGGCGGATTTCGAGGGCTTGGATGCGGTGTGCGACTTCAAGGCCACCGGGCGCATGTGGGCCGAAGAGGGGCGCCACACGGCCTTGCTGAGCCAGCTCTCCCGGGTGAAGGCCCCGGAGGACCGCGACGAGCTGATCTTCCAGCACCGGACCTGGGGTGAGCTCGTCCAGGGGCGGGTGAAGCGCTATCCCCTGCGACGTCCGAAAGCGCCACGGCCCGAGAATGGCAAGATCCGGATCGGGATCATGTCCTCGGACCTGCGGATGCATCCGGTGGCCTACTTCTCCCTGCCCCTGTTCGAGAACATCCCCCGCGATCGCTTCGAGATCTATTGCTACTCCTACTATCAGGGGCAGGAAGACAGCCTGCAGAAGCGCATCGCCGATCTGGTGGACGTCTTCCGCTGGGAGCAGGAGATCAGCGACTTCGACGCCGCCCAGATGATCTGTGACGACCAGCTGGACATGCTGATCGAGCTGGGCGGCTCGACCCATATGAACAAGCTCAATGTGATGGCCTGGAAGCCTGCGCCCCTGCAGGCCAGCTGGCTGGGCTATCCGCACTCCTCGGGCCTGGACACCATCGACTACCTGATCATCGACCCCTACCTGGTTCCCAGCCGGCGGGAATTGCTGATCGAAAAGCCCCTGCTGATGCCGTCCAGCTGGATCGCCATGGGCGAACTGGCCTTTCCCGAACGGCCCATGGCGGCCGAGCCTCCGGTGGTCGCCAATGGCTATGTGACCTTCGGCACAGCCAACAACCCCTACAAGTACAGCCGGGCCATGGTCGCCGAATGGGCCAAGGTGACCGCCGCGGTCCCAGGTTCCCGTTTCATGTTCGTGCGACCCGAAGGGGGCACGGCGGCCTTCCGGGACAACATCACGGCCATCTTCGAGGCCGAGGGGGTCAGCCGAGATCGCCTGCGCTTCGAGGCGGTGCGGGGCGCCCACATGCCCTTCTACAATGAGATGGACATCTCCCTGGACACCTTCCCCCAGACCGGCGGCACCACCACGTGCGAGTCGTTGTGGATGGGCGTGCCGGTGGTCACCCTGGTGGGGGCGGGTCTGTTTGAGCGGTTGAGCTGCTCCATCCTCGGCAATGCCGGCCTGCATGACCTCTGCGCCGGCGACATGGACGGCTACCGCGACGCCGCGGTGAAGCTGGCGGGCGACGTGGAGCGCCTGCGCAAGCTGCGGCGGGAGCTGCGGCCGACCCTCAAGGCCAGCCGTCTGGGACAGACCAAGACCTTCGCCGCCGACTTCTACAAGATGCTGGAGGCGGCGGTGACGGCACACAAGGCCGCCAATGAAACGCCGGCCGCGAAGGCCCTAGCCTAGGAAGAAGCCCGGCGCGGCAAGCGCCTCGGCGATCAGCTGGCGGGGGTCCTGGGGCGCGATCCCCAGCGCCTGGAGCCTGTCGATGGCGCAGTGAGGAGCCGCGGGCATGGGGCGGTCCGGCGTCAGGTTCAGGGTCCAGCCGGCCGCCCCAAAGACCTGGGCCAGGTCGGCGTTGGAGACGTTCTGGCCGCTGGCCACATTCACGACGCCCGGGGTTTGGCTTTCGCCCATGGCCAACAGGGCGGCGATCACGTCATCAGCGTGGACATAGTCGCGGACGGCGCCCGGGACAGAGTCCAGGGTGATCTCCCGAGACCGCCGCGCCTTCTGCAGGAGTTCGGGCAGGAAGCCGCTGGCGCCAGGGGCAAGGTCGAAAACATTGGACAGGCGGGCGACGGCGCCGCGGCCTCCGGACCTGGCCAGGGTCAGGTTCTCGCCCAGGGCCTTGGAGAGATCATAGACGTTGCGCGGGGCGGCGGGATCAAAGGCCAGGATGTCGTCTTCCCGCCCGCCGGCCGCGCCAAGGCTGTCATAGAGCCTTGTGGACGACAGGTAGATCAGCCGATCAAACCGGGCCTGTGAGAGCACCTGGGCCAGCAAGGTGACATGGGCCTCGACCGTGTCGAAGGGCCGGACGGCGAAGTCGCCGGTCAGGCCGGCGCAGTAAAAGACCCGGCCGAGATCGCGTTCGAACAGGGCTGGATCGCCCCGGGCTGGCGCATAGACCGCCTCGCCCCGATCACGCAGGGCCTGGGCCAGGCGCCCGCCAATGAAGCCCCCGGCCCCAATGATGGTCCAGCCGCTCACCTCTTGCCGCGCTCGCTGATGCGTCGGACCGGGACGCCGGCATAGATCCCGTAGGGCTCAAGGGCGCCGCGGACCACAGAGCCGGCGGCCACGACACAGCCCTTGCCGATCACCGCGCCGTCGAGGACCACGACGCCGGCGCCCAGCCAGACATCATCCTCGATGACGATGCCGCCCCGGCTGTCCATGAAGCCCTGGTCGCGGATGCGGGCGTTGCGGTCGGCGATCTGGTGGTTGGTGGGGGCAAGCGTGCAGTTGGCGGCGATCAGCACGCCCTCGCCGATCCGCACCCCATTGCCGGTGTAGATCACGGTGCCGGAATTGACCGCCGAGTCCGCGCCGATGACCACCTCGCCGTCGCCGCCGACGGCCTTGATCTTGACGAAGGAGTCGATGAGCACGCGGGGTCCGATCTCGATCAGCGTGCCGCGCACGGAGCGCTCAATGTCCGCCAGGGGCGAGATGGTGGCGGTGGGATCGATCTTCAGCATCAGCGGCCTCCTGGCCCGGCCTCGGGGACGAAATCCGGATAGCTGGCGTCCCGCTCGGAGATCACCTGCGGCCGGGCGGGCCAGGTGATGGCGAAGGCCGGATCGTTCCAGCGCACGCCGACCCCGTGGCCCGGCTCGAACAGGGGCGCGATCTGGTAGAGCACGTCGGTGTCGGGCTCCAGGGTCAGGAACCCGTGAGCGACGCCTTCGGGGATGAACAGGGCCCGGCCGTCCTGTGCGTCCAGCTCAACCCCAGTCCAGCGGCCAAGGGTGGCGCTGCCGGGACGCAGGTCGAGCGCGACATCGAAAATCCGTCCCCGGACAACCCGCACCAGCTTGGTCTCTCCGTGCGGGACGGTCTGATAGTGCATGCCGCGCAGGGTGAAGGCGGCGGTGTTGCGCGACAGGCTGGTCTGGGCCGGGACGAAGTCGATGCCGGCGTCGGCGAACTCCACCGGGCAATGCAACCGGGCGAAGGCGCCGCGGTCGTCCAGGACAGGGTCGGTGTCGACCACGACGACGCCCGCGATCTCCGTGGGCGAAAAGCGCATCAGTCGAGGACCTGGGTGGCCGGCGAGGCGATGACGAACCGGCCGCCCCAGTCGCGGATATAGGCCAGCTGGCCCATGATCTCGTCCTTCAGGTTCCAGGGCAGGATCAGCACATAGTCGGGCTTCACCTCGGCCACCCTGTCGGGGCCATAGATCGGCGCATGGCTGCCGGGCAGGAAGCGGCCCTGCTTGTGCGGATTGGCGTCGAAGGCGCAGACGATGTCGTCGGGCCCCACACCGGCATAGTTGAGGAAGGTGTTGCCCTTGGCCGCCGCGCCATAGGCGGCCACCGTCTTGCCCTCGGCCTTGGCCTGACGAAGGAAGGCCAGGAAGCTGTCGCGCACCTCATCGACCCGGGCGGCATAGCCTTCATAGGTCTCGAGTTTGTGCAGACCGGCCGCGGCCTCGCGGGCTCGCAGAGTCTTGAGCGCTTCAGTCTCCTGGTGGCTCGACGCCTCATGGGCGCAGAACAGGCGCAGCGACCCCCCGTGGGTGGGCAAAAGCTCCACGTCAAAGGCGCGCAGGCCGTTGGCCCGCAGCACCTGGGCCACCGCCAGCAGGGACAGGTAGGAGAAGTGCTCGTGATAGATGGTGTCGAACTGCACCATCTCCAGCATGTTCAGGAAGTGCGGGAACTCGAAGGTCAGCACGCCTTCGGGCTTCAGCACCTCCCGGAAGCCGGCCACGAAGCCGCCGATGTCGGGGACATGGGCCAGCACATTATTGGCCGCCATCAGGTCGGCCTTGATCCCCCGCGCGGCCAGGGCCTTGCCGGTCTCGCCATGGAAGAACATCACCTCGGTGGGCACGCCCTTCTCGACAGCCGCCTGGGCGGTGTTGGCGGTGGGCTCGATCCCCAGCACGGGCACGCCGGCTGTCTTGAAATGCTGCAGCAGATAGCCGTCGTTGGAGGCGATCTCGACCACCAGGGAGTCAGGCCCCAGGCCGAAGCGGGCGATCATCGCCTCGGCGTAGCGGCGGGCGTGCTCCACCCAGCTGGCCGAGTAGGACGAGAAGTAGGCGTAGCCGGAATCGAAGATCTCATCTGCGGCGACGGGATCGTCCACCTGCACCAGGAAGCACTCGGCGCAGACCCGGGCATGCAGGGGATAGGTCTTCTCAGTCCCGGCGGCCAACTGCTCGGCGGTCAGGTTGCTGTTGGCCAAGGGCTGACGGCCCAGGTCCACCAGGGTGTGGGTGAGCGGCGTGCGGCAGAAACGGCAGACAGGGGTCGTCATCACAGGCTTTCGTAGGTCTCGATCTGCGCCAGGCAGAGGTCCCGGGCGGCCTCGCCCTGCCCCTGACGGCGGTACCAGTCCATGGTCCAGGCGACCGCGGTCGGGCCATCGAGCAGGCTCTCGAAGTCGAGGCTTCGGCGGGCGAGGCTCGCGTCCACCGCGAGGCTTTTCGCCTCGATGGAGGCCGGGTCCACTTCATGGCGCCAGGGGGCGGCGTCCAGGGCGGCGATGGCCTGGGTGGCGAGGTCGCCGACCGTGATCTCGGCGGCGCCGGGCCGGGGGCCGAAGTTCAGGGCGCGCGGGGTGTCGGGGTTCTGGGCCAGGGCCTGGGCGAAGACGAGGTAGCCGGCCACGCAGTCGAGCACATGCTGCCAGGGGCGCGTGGCCTCCGGGTGACGCAGGACGGTGGTCTCCCCGGCCCGGGCGGCGCGGACGATATCGGCCACCAGGCGGTCGCGGGAGAAGTCGCCGCCGCCGATCACATTGCCGCCCCGGGCGGTGGCCACCGGCACGCCGGCCTTGTCGAAATAGGAGCGGGCGAAGCTGGACGTCACAATCTCGGCGCAGGCCTTCGACGCCGAATAGGGATCCTTGCCGCCGAGCGCGTCGCCCTCCTGGAAGGCCCGGCCGCCGTCATTATTGGCGTAGACCTTGTCCGAGGTGATCACCAGGACAGCCCGCAGGGCGTCCTCGTCCCTTAAGGCCTCCAGCAGGTGGGCTGTGCCCATGATGTTGGTGGAAAACGCGCCGACGGGATCTTCGATGGCTGCGCGCACGATGGGCTGGGCGGCCATGTGCAGCACGAGGTCGAAGGGCTGGCCTGCGACCACATCCATGACGGCGCGGCGGTCACGCAGATCGACGATGTGCGAGGCGGCCAGATGGTCATAGCCGGCCAGGTCGGCGAGCGCCGGGGTCTGGTCTGGCGCCAGCGCCAGACCCGTCACATGGGCGCCCATGCGGGCGAGCCATTGGCCCGTCCAGGCGCCCTTGAAGCCGGTGTGACCGGTCAGAAGGACGCGCTTGTCGGCCCAGAAGCCCGGCTCGGGCCGGCTCATGCCCATTGGCGCCAAGGCGCCTGGCCGGACGCCCACAGGCTCTCTAGCTGGTTCTTGTCGCGCAGGGTGTCCATGGCGGCCCAGAAGCCGTCATGGCGATAGGCGATCAGCTCGCCGTCGGCGGCCAGGCCCTCCAGGGGGCCAAGCTCCCAGACGGTGGCGTCATTCTCGACCCGGTCGATCACCGAGGGATCAAGGACGAAGAAGCCGCCATTGATCAGGCCATTGTCGCCGGGGGGCTTTTCCACAAACCGGTCCACCCGGTCGCCGGTCATTTCAAGGGCGCCATAGCGGCCAGGGGGCGCCACAGCGGTGACGGTCGCGCGCTTGCCGTGGTCGGCATGGAATTTCGCCAGGGCCGTGAGGTCCACATCGGCCACCCCGTCGCCATAGGTGAAGAAGAAGGGCTCGCCAGGCGTCAGGAATTCCCGCACCCGCTTCAGCCGGCCGCCGGTCATGGTGTCGGCCCCGGTGTCCACCAGGGTGACCTTCCAAGGCTCGTGCTTGGTGGCGTGGTAGTCGATGGCGCGATTGGCCAGGTCGACGGTGAAGTCGGCGTTGTGCAGGACGTAGTTGGCGAAATACTCCTTCACCACATAGCCCTTGTAGCCCAGGCACACGACGAACTCGTTGAACCCGTGGTGGGAGAACATCTTCATGATGTGCCAGAGGATCGGCCGGCCGCCGACCTCGATCATCGGCTTGGGCCGCAGGTGGCTTTCCTCGGAAATCCGGGTGCCCAGGCCGCCGGCCAGGATGACGACTTTCATCGCAGTACCTCCCCCCTGGCTGACGCTCAGGCGATCCGCTTGACGAAGGCGTCGGGCCAGTAGGTGACCCGGTCCTTCACCACCCCTTCATTGAAGGGGAAGGTCGGTTCTTCGATGATGAAGCGCTTATCCTCCGCCACGAACTCATGCACCGCCCGGCGGGGATTGTTCCAGGTCCAGTCCTCGGCCGTGCGGGGGCCGCCGACCACCTGCTCCATGATCCCGTCGGTGGCGACGATATAGGAGCCCACGGGCACCATGTCGGCATAGGCGCGCAGCTCGTCGAGCACGTGGCCCTTGGTGTGGTTGGAGTCGAGGACCACCAGCACGGTCTCGCCCGGCTTGATCTGCGCCTTGACCTGTTCGACCACCTCAGGGGCGGTGGACGAGCCTTCGATCAGCTCGATCCGCTTCTTCATCGGATGGGCTTCGATGGCGGTGCGATTGTGCGGCCGGATCTCGATATCGATGCCGATCACCCGGCCCTTGTTCATGGCTTCGAACAGGGAGGCGTAGAAGACCAGCGACCCGCCATGGGCCACGCCGGTCTCCACCAGCACGTCGGGCTTTAAGTCCCAGATCACTTCCTGCAGGCGGACCATGTCCTCCGGCAGCTGAATGATCGGCCGGCCCATCCAGGCGAAGGAATAGACGTATTTGGAATCCCACGTCGCCCGGACCCAGGCCTTAGACGCCGCGGCGAAGCCTTCGGCGGTGGAGAGGCTGTGGCGCGTTTCAGTGTCGCCCTCGCGGACGACGACTTCGCCGCGCTCTTCGTCGATAATGGTGATCAAGACCCCGACCTTGTATGCCGTTTCTGACGGGCCGATGGTGAAGGCGAGCCCGCTTTGTCGCTCTCTCTTATCGCGTGTCGGCGCGGCGATGAAGCCGTATCCCGCAGAGAGGGCGCCGCGCGGACGGAACAGGGGACAGGCTTGCAGCCGAAAATCGACTTCATCATCGTCGGCGCGCAGAAGGCCGGCACTACGGCGCTTTTTGACTATCTGGGCGAGCATCCGCGGCTTGGCCTGTCGGACGTCAAGGAGGTCCACTTCTTCGACGATGAGACCAGGGACTGGTCCAACCCGGACTATGACGATTATCACGCCCATTTCGACCTGGCCGACCGCAGCCGGGTGTGGGGCGAGGCCACGCCCATCTATCTCTATTGGAAGAACAGTCTGGAGCGCATCCGGGCCTATAATCCGCAGGTCCGGTTGATCGTCATGCTCCGCGATCCGGTGGAGCGGGCCTTTTCCCACTGGAAGATGGAATATGCCCGGGGGGTGGAGACCGCCCCCTTTGACTGGTGCGTCCGCCGGGGACGGGCCCGGCTCTTTGAGGCGCAGCCCTGGGGCTATCATCGGGAATTCAGCTATGTGGAGCGGGGCTTCTACGGGGCGCAGATCAGCCATCTGCTGAGCCTTTTCCCCGCCGAGCAGGTGTGTTGTCTGCGGGCCGAAGACCTCGAAGCCGATCCTGCCGCCGTGCTCGGCCAGATCAGCCCGTTTCTCGGCGTCGACCCGCCGCCCCCGCCACGGCCCCGGCGGGTGCATGTGGCCCAGGACATCGCCTATCCCTCCGTCCTCACCCAGGCCGACCGGGAGGTCCTTCGGCGGGTCTATGCGGAAGACATGAGCCAGCTGCAGAGCTTGACGGGGATTTCCTATCCCTGAGCGCATGGGGCGGCTGGGGCCTCGCCACATTTCTGTCAGGGGATTGGGGGATGGATGGCCCATGCCTCCACTCAATCGACCCGGGACGTTCCGGCGCGTCTATCTGATCAGCCTCGCCGTCGTGGCGATCAGCGCCTGTTCGCCGCGGGAGGCCGCCAGTCTGGGCGAGGCCGAGCGCCTGGGTCCTGAGCTGGCCTTCCCCGTCGACTGCATCATGGGTCAGACCTGCGAGATCCAGAACTATGTGGACCGCGATCCAGGCCCCGGGGCGCAGGACTATTTCTGCGCCAGCCGCAGCTATCATGACCACAACGGCACCGACATCCGCATCCCGGACATGGCCGCCCAGCGGGCCGGGGTGAGCGTCCTGGCGGCCGCGCCGGGCCGGGTCAGCCGCCTGCGGGACGGGGTGGCCGATGTTTCGGTGCGGACTACGGGGATCGCTGCGGTTGACGGGGTCGAGTGCGGCAACGGCGTGGTGGTCGACCATGGGGAAGGCTGGGAGACCCAGTACTGCCACCTGGCCCAGGGCAGCCTGCAGGTGACCGAGGGCGACACCGTGGAGCTCGGTCAGGTTCTGGGGCGCATCGGCCTGTCGGGACAGACGGAATATCCCCACCTCCACTTCACCGTCCGCAAGGACGGGACGGTCGTCGATCCCTTCGCCCCCCATGCCGACGCCCGGGTGTGCGAAGCCCGCGGGGCCCTATGGTCGCAGGCCGCAGCCGACAAGATGGTCTATCGCCGTGGCGCAGTGCTCAACACCGGCTTTTCCTCCGGCGCCGTCTCCATGGAGGCGGTGGAAGAGGCCGCGATCCCGGCGCCGTCAGCCAGCGCCGCGGCCCTGGTGGCCTATGTCCGCGCCATCGGCCTGGAGGCCGGCGACGTGCAGTTCCTGAAGGTGACCGGGCCGGACGGCGCCGTGGTCGCCGAGACCCGGATCGATCCTCTGGACGCGCCCAAGGCGCAATACCTGCTCTATGCCGGGCGGCGCACCCCGGCCCAGGGCTGGACCCGGGGCGTCTACCGCGCCGAATACTGGGTGGAGCGCGGCGGCCGCCGCGCCCTGGAACAGGTCTTCCAGATCAGCTTCTGACGAGGGCGCGCCGGCGCCGGGAAGGCTGGCCCCGACCCGAGGTCGGGTTCGGCTTTGTGGCGCGCGGTGTCCCTGGGACAAATTCGCGTGATCCGGCTGGGACGGGTTTCAGCCTCTTTCAAGGCCGGGCGGACTAAGCTACAGTTTAGTGTCAGCCGAACTCTCCAGGGCTGTGTCGCTTCGGCCGGGCCATAGTATCCATGCCAGCTATGGCCCGGCCTTTGGCCGCCGCCTGGTGCGGCCCCTTCCCGTCATTTCTGAGCCTGTCCGCCCGTCAGGGAATGGGCGGCTGGCTGTCTGGATCGCCGGCGACGTCGTGCGCGACCACGGCCGGCTCGCCGAGGCGCAGCAGATCGAACTTCATCAGCCAGAGCAGGGAGCGCTCCACATAGGGGCGACGGGGGGCCGGCGCCGCGGCGAGGATTTCGGCCACGGTGGCGCCTCCGGGGGCGCAGGCGAGATTGAAGGCGGCTTCGCACTCCTCCAGGCCCGCCAGGGCCCAGCGCCCGGCCTGGGCGAGGTTGCGTGACAGGACCTCAGTCGCTGCGGCCCAGTCCGGAGCCGCCCCGGGGCCCAGGCGGTCATCCGCTGCGAGGGGACGGGTAGGATAGGCGGCGAACAGGGTGAAGGGGTCGCTTCGCCGGGGATTGACGCGGCGGCGCGCCAGGTCCGGCGCCTCAGGCTGGGCGGCTGCGCGACGCTCGGCGAGATCGCCCCAGAAGGCCTGGTAGCGGGGAATGACCTGCGACCAGTCGAGGTCCTGAACGATCCGCTGGCGTCCGGCCGCGCCCATCTGGCGGCGGAGATCGGGACTGTCGATCAGGGCGACCAGCGCCGCCGTCGCCGCGGTCATATCCATCGCCGTCATCTGGGCGGCCGCGCCGACATAGTGATCGTAACCGACCCAGCCATTGTCGTGGTTGAAGGCCAGGTCCTCCCCCAGGCCTGGCCGGGGGGCATAGGTGGCGATCCGAAAGCCGTCGATCCCATGGCGCACGGTGTCGCGATAGCCATCCCAGTCGGTGACCACGCAGGGCAGGCCTGCGGCCATGGCCTCGGCCGGGGTCAGGCCGAAGGTCTCCTGGATGTTGTCAGAGAAGGAGATGAAGAGATCCGCGGCCGACCAGATGGAGAACCGGGTTCCGGCCTCACGCCCGTCCACCGGGCGGTAGCCGATGCTGGGACAGAAGGCGCGGGTGGCGGCGTGGAAGTTCTCCCAGGCCTCGGGGTTGGCCGACCAGCCGGACACGATCCAATAGACCGGCTTGCCCGTCGCTTGAGCGGCCTGTTCCAGGGCCATGGCCATCAGGGCCGGGTTCATCTTGGTCTGGGCGTTGAGGCGGCCGACATAGAGGGCCACCGTGGCGCCTTCGGGAATGTCGAGGCGCTCACGCCAGGCCTTGCGCGCGACAGGGTCGAAGGCGAAGTCGTCGCCGTTGACGCCTAAGGGAATGGTGGCCAGCTGTGGCGTAGGCAGGCGCGTGGCGCCGAGCCGGCCGCGGAGATCGTCGGCGATCAGGGCCAGCTGGGTTTCCACGCTGGTCCGCACAGCGGCCGAGGTGCAGATCAGGCCGTCCCAGCTCTCCGTGGGGCAGGTCAGCAGCTCCTCCAGGGCGGCGATAGCCCGGTGGGTGGCGGTGGTGTGGGTCAGACCGCACAGGCTGTAATGGGCCGGGCCATAGCGGCGGCGCCACCAGGACTCCTGGCCGATGGTCGGGCTGGGAATGAAGACGCAGCCGGGGTCGGAGAGGCCCTGCCGGTTACGCGGCGCGATCCAGCGGCCGTCCCGGCGCAGACGGCCCTCCCCCGAGATCAGGGCCTCATAGGCCTCGTGAGGGAAAAGCCCGCCCTTCCAGAAGTGAAATCGGTCGACCGCGGCATGGCGCAGGAAACCGCGAAGGAAACTCTCGCCCGCCGAATGGCGGCCCATCAGCTGGGGGCGATGGGTCTGGTAGCCGTCAGGATGAAGATAGATGGCCGCGTTGCTCATGGACGATGGGATTAATCCCTTGAGCGTGGGGCGCAAGACCAGGCTTCACCTTGGCCGCCAGCCCGGTGGTTGGCCCATAGAAAAGGGGGCCGCCCCGAAGGACGGCCCCCACAGTTCTGTCTCGATAGAAACTCGTCTTAGGCGACGAAGTTGGCCGTCGAGATCGCGGTGTTGTCGATACCCATCAGTTGGACGGTACCGGTCACCTGGTTGTTGCCAGCGATGTCCGCGAACACGAACACGTCGGCGCCGACCTGAACCGCAACGATGTCACGCGAGCCGGAGTTGATCAGCGCCGAAGCGTCGATCAGAGCCTGGGCGTAGGTGCCGACGTTGAGTTCGACATAGTTGGTCGCCGTGGCGGTGATGCCAAAGCTGATCGTGTCGGTGCCGCCACCGGTGGTGAAGTCGGTGATGCGGTCGATCGAGCCCGCAGTCGTCGAGGTGTCGCCCACCGCGAAGACGAAGCGGTCATCGCCCGCGCCGCCGGTCATGGTGTCAACGCCCGCACCGCCGGTGATGGTGTCGTTACCAGCGCCGCCGAGGATCGAGTCGTTGCCCGCGCCGCCGAGGCCGACATTGGAGCCGTCGCCCAGGGTGATGCGGTCATCGCCATCGCCACCGTTGATGGTGTCGTTGCCGGCGCCAGCGGTGATGGTGTCGTTACCAGCATCGCCGAGGATGCTGTTGTTGCCGCCGCCGGTCGCATCGATGGTGTCGTTGCCGTCGCCACCGGAGATGGTGTCGTTGCCAGCGCCACTGACGATGGTGTCGGTGCCAGCGCCGCCCGAAAGGCTGTCGTTGTCACCGCCGCCGTCCAGGTTGTCGTTGCCATCGCCACCGATCAGGGTGTCGTTGCCAGCGTCGCCGCGCAGGACGTCGTTGCCTTCGCCGCCATCGACGTAGTCGTTGCCAGCGCCGCCATCGAGGACGTCGTTGCCGCCTTCACCGTAGATGGAGTCGTTGCCGGTGCCGCCCAGGATGGAGTCGTTGCCCAGGTTGCCGTTCAGGAAGTTGGTGCCCGCGGTGCCTTGGATGGTGTCGTTGCCCTGACCGCCCAGGAGGGTGTCATTGCCCGTACCACCGGCCATGGTGTCGTCGCCGAGGTTACCGTTCGCCCAGTTGTTGCCGCTGGCGGCGCTGATCTGGTCGTTGTCCTGACCGCCGTACATGGAGTCATTGCCAGCGCCACCGACGATGGTGTCGGCGCCGGTGTTGCCCTGCAGGAAGTCGTTGCCGTCGCCGCCGGTGATGCTGTCGGTGCCAACGCCGCCGAAGATGGTGTCGTTGCCATCGTCACCGTTCAGGGTGTCGTTGCCTTCGCCGCCGTCGATGGAGTCGTTGCCGGTGCCGCCATTGGCGACGTCGTTACCGCCTTCACCCAGGATGGTGTCGTTGCCGGCGCCGCCCGTGAGGACGTCATCGCCAAGGTTGCCATTGAGGTAGTCCGCGCCAGCGCCACCGGTGACGGTGTCGTTGCCTTGACCGCCCAGCAGGGTTTCAGCCTGGTTGGAGGCAGAGCCGCCGAGGATGGAGTCATTGCCCATGTTGCCATGGACGAAGTTGTTGCCAGCGCCAGCCGAGATGGTGTCGTCGCCTTGGCCGCCGTACAGATTGTCGGCCGAGGAACCGGCGGTGATCGAGTCGTTACCGGCGTTGCCCTGGACGAAGTTCGCGCCTTCGCCAGCGGTCAGGGTGTCGTTGCCAGCGTTACCGTACATGCCGTCCGCGGCGGTGGTGCCGGCGATCGGGCCGTCATCACCGGCGTTGCCGATGTAGAGCTGCGAACCGGTGGTGGTGGTCGCGACTTCGCCGTAGATGCCAGCGCCAAAGATCTTGGTCACGCCGCCAACGGTGATGCTCACCCGAGCCGGGCAGCGCCCGCGGCCGGAATGAAGAGGACCGTGATCGAGCTGGCGTTCGTGCCGGGCGCGAAAGCCAGAGTGTCGTTTGCGGCGACGTAGGCCAGGGCCTGCGCTTCCGTGATCGTGTCGAATTGATAGTCAGCCATGCTTCTCTCCAGTCAGTGTCACGTGGACCCCAGAACGCCTGGCCACCATCCTCGGATGGAGCGGTCCTAGCGGTCCCTCTCCGCGCCATTACACATGACGTGTCGAAGGTTAAACGAGCCCGAGGAAGAGGTATCGGATGCGAGGTCGATACGCAATACGAAAAAGCCCCGCCCCCCGGCCCTGGCCCGCCTGGGCTATTCTTCCCTCAGGGCGCCGCCAAAAGTGTCGGTCAGCGGGCTGATCATGTAGTCGAGGACAGAGCGTCGACCGGTGACGATCATGGCCCTGGCGGGCATGCCCGGCGAAAGGGCCGCCCCCTCCGGCAGCTTGGCCAGATCAGCGGGGTCAATCCTCAGTTCCGCCAGGAAGTACGCCACGCCAGCCTCGTCCACCAGCCGGTCGGCCGAGACGCTGGTGACCGTGGCCTCAAGGGGCGAGGCGCGGCGGGCGAAGGCGGTGATCTCCACCCGGGCGGCCTGGCCCACCGTGACGCTGTCGATATCCTTGGGCGCCACGCGGGCGTGGACGATCAGCGGCGCATCGGCCGGCACCACATCCATCAGCAGTTCGCCAGGGGTGACGACGCCGCCGACGGTGAACTGGGTAAGGTTAAGCACATAGCCGTCCACCGGCGATGTGACATTGGTCCGATCCAGCACCTGCCGCGCGGCGGTCAGGCGCGGCCCGACATCGGAGAGCTGGGTCTGCATCTGGCGCAGGCCCTCGGCGGCCTCGCTGATTCGCTGGTTGCGCAGGGTGGTCAGCTGCATCCGGGCCTCGCCCTGGGCCTGGCGCAGGCGATTGAGCTCGGAGGTCAGGGCGCCGCGGCGTCCGCCCAGCTCGGCCAGGCTGCGTTCGTAGCGCAGGATCAGAGTCTTGGGCGCATAGCCCTTTTCATAGAGGGTCTGGTAGCCGGCCAATTCCTCGCGGACGAAGCCGATCTGCTCGTCGACCGAATCGAGCTGGGCCTGGACGCCGACCATCTGGGTGGCCAGCTGATCGACCCGTTGGCCCAGCACGGACTCCTGGCTCAGGAAAAACTGCAGGCGGGAATTGAACAGCAGCTGCTGATCGCGAAGCAGGCCGGCCACCCGGGGATCGGACATCCGCTCGGTCAGCTCCGGGGGCAGAACCAGGGTGCGGGCGCCGACCGATTCGGCGGTGAACCGGGCGCTCTGGGCCAGGACGGCGTCATATTGATTCTGCAGAACGTCGACGGCGGCGTCGGCCTGGACGGCGTCAAAGCGCAGCAGGGACTGGCCCGCCGCCACCCGCTGACCTTCACGGACCAGAATCTCCGACACCACGCCGCCCTCCCGGTGGCGCAGGGTCTTGCGGCTGGCCTCGACCCGAATCTCCGCCGGAGCCGAGGCGGCCGAGGTGATCTGGGCGAAGGCAGCCCAGATCAACATGCCGAACACGAAGACGCCGACCACGACGCAGCCGATCAGGATCGGCCGCCACATGCGCTTGTCGAGGGCCTCGTCCGGGCCCGGCTCGGCGACGTCGAAACGGGCGTCCAGAGGCCGGATCGGCCCCATGATGCGCTTGATGGGCTCCAGGTCGAACTTCATTGGCCAGCCTCAACAGGTCGCACGGGCGTGGACTGGGCGAACCGCGCCATCACGGCGTCCTTGGGACCAAACAGCTCCATGCGGCCATCACGCATGACCAGCATCTTGTCGGCGGCCCGCAGTATGGCGGGCTTGTGGGACACCACCACGATGGTCGTGCCCTGGGCCTTCAGCAGATCAATGACCCGCATCAGGGCGTCCTCGCCCTCGGCGTCCAGGCTGGCGTTCGGTTCATCGAGCACCAGCAACCGGGGATTGCCCAGCAGGGCGCGGGCCAGGCCCACCCGCTGACGCTGGCCCGCCGACAGCATGTAGCCGCCGTCGGTCAGCTCGGTCTCATAGCCCTTGGGCAGTCGCAGGATCAGGGCGTGGACATCGGCCAGGGTGGCGGCGGCGACGACCGCCTCGTCGGTGACGTCCGGGAGGAAGCGGGCGATGTTGTCACGCAGGGTGCCGGCGAACAGCTCGGTGTCCTGGGGCAGATAGCCCACATGACGGCCGAACTCCGCCCGGTTCCAGGAGAAGACGTCGGCGCCGTCGAGGCGCACATTGCCATTGGTGGGCCGCCACACGCCGACCATTAGTCGGGCCAGGGTCGACTTGCCAGCGCCGGACGGACCGATGACCCCAAGCACCTCGCCGGGCTCGATCTTGAAGTTCAGCCCCTGGAGGACATAACGATCGGCCCCGGGCGGGGCGAAGTTGACGCCCTCGATGCTCAGCTGGCCGAGGGGGCGCGGCAGGGTGGTCGACGGCGCAGCGGGCCGGTAGTTGTTCAGCAGCAGGTTCAACCGGTCATAGGCTCGACCGCCATTGACGATGCCGTCCCAGGCGCCGACCACCTTCTCGATGGGCTGCAGGGCGCGGCTTGCCAGGATCATGTTGGCGAACAGCATGGCCGGGCCGATCTTGCCCACCACCACCAGATAGGCGCCGACCCCGATCACCAGGATCTGGATGAACATGCGGGTGAATTTGGTGGCGTTGCCCATCACGCTGGCCCGCTGCGAGGCCCAGGCGCCGCGCTCGATGGCGCGGACCCGATAGATCGACCAGCGGGCGCCAATGGCCTGCAACATGCCCATGGCCCGAACCACCTCGCTGTTGCGCAAGGTGGCCTCGGTGAAGGCGTAGCCCTTGATGGCGGCCTCGTTGGCCTCCTGCAGGGGCGGTCGCGACAGGCGGTCCTGAAGGAAGGCCAGACCCAGCAGGGCGATGGCGCCAAACAGGGTGATGAAGCCCACCAGAGGATCGATCACGAACAGAATGCCGATGAAGATCGGCATCCAGGGCAGATCGAAAATGGCGGAGAACACCGTGCCGGTCAGCAGCTGCCGGAAGCTGTCGAGGTCCCGCAGGGCCTGGGAACGCCCCTGACCCTGGCCCCGGGTCTCAGCTTCGAACAGGGCGGCGAAGACGTGGCTGGAGACCTTCTGGTCCAGGGTGATTCCATAGTTGATCAGCACCCGGGTGCGCAGTTCGTCGATGACGCCGGAGATCAAAAAGACCAGGACGGCGCCGACCGTCAGCACCACAAGCGTCGGAATGCTGTAGCTGGCCAGCACCCGCCCATAGATCTGGAAGGTGTAGAGCGGCAGGGCCAGATAGAGCAGGTTGCTGATCAGGCTGAACCCACCGGCGAAGGCCAGGGGCGTGGTTCCGTCTTTCAGGGCGCGAGTCAGCAGATTGTCGGGCAGCGACGCGAACGGATTGAGGAGCTTCATGCGTGCGGGCGTCCGTCGGAGCCTGAACGCCCCGTGGACCTGGGGCGGTTGAGGCCGCGACACATGACGACCGACGCCGGTCAAGTCAATGGCGCCGCCCTTATGTGGCGAACATGCTAAGGCCAGGGTTGAAACCGACCGGGGGAAGGATTCATGGCGAAGATCGCCATCGTCGGAAGCTGCATCACCCGCGACCTCTGGCCCCTGCGCGAGGCGGCGCCGCCCGGGTTGCTCTATGTGTCACGCACAAGCCTGGCGAGCCTGCTGTCGCAACCGGTCGACGGCTACGCCCCCCAGTCGGGACCGCCGGCGGACCTGACCCGCTACCAGCACATGGCGACCCAGGCCGATCTGCTGAAGACCGGCCTGACCCAGCTTCTGGCGCACCGGCCGACGCACCTGATCTTCGACTTTATCGATGAGCGATTCGACCTTCTGCGCCTGCCGACGGGCGCCCTGATCACCCACAGCTGGGAACTGGAGAGCGGCGGGTATCTGGACGATCCCGCCCTGGCCGGCGCCACGGCGATCCCCCGGCTCTCGGGGGCCTGCGAGCGCCTGTGGCGGGAGTCGGTGGTCCAGCTGGCCGGACTTTTGAGCTGTACGGTGCTGCGAAACGCCACGATCATCCTGCACTCAGCCCGGTGGGCGAAACGCCAGATCGCGCCCGGGGGCACGACCCTGCCCCTGCAGGGAGATCCGCACATCTGGGACGGACGTCCGGCCGATCTCGCCAAACACAACCAGATGCTGGCCCGCTATGAGAGCCACTTCCTGCAGACGATTCCCCAGGCGCAGGTGATCGCCGCCCAGCCAGAGCACCAGCTCGCCGATCCGGCGCACCGATGGGGACTGAGCCCCTTCCACTATGTGCCGGGCTATTATGACGACATCCTCGCCGCCCTGGACAAACAGGGGGCCAAGATTGCGGCCTAGTGGCTTTGACTCCGGCGCGCCCAGTGCTCCAGCGGCGTCAGTCCGCTCTGCACGAGGTCGGAATGGGCCGCCAGATAGGCTGCGGGGGAAAAGCCTGGGCGGGACAGTTCAGCGACCCAGGCGCCCCCGGTGAGATAGTCCACCAAGGGATTGACGCCGGCCGGCATATCGCCGCCCCGGGCCTCCAGATGCGCCGCGCAGGAGAACCAGCCGCTGGGCTCCAGGCCGCGGGCCGCGCCCTCATTGAGAAAGTGCGCCAGGGGCTCGGTCTGCAGGGCGGCGAGGCTCGGATGTTGCCCCAGATACCAGGCCGGATCGAACAGGGGATGGGGCTTGAGGCCGGCCCTCCACCCTCGGACGACATAGTGGACCAGGGGCGGACCCTCGGGCTCGGCCCAGTGAACCTGGGCGAGGTAGAAGTCCGGCGCAAACACCGGATGCGGGCTCAGACCCGCGCGCCATCCCTCATCGAGATAGTGGACCAGGGGATTGCCGCCGCTCTCCGCCAGTTCAGGGCTCTGGGACACATACCAGTCGCTGTCGAAGAGCGGATGAGGGTTCAGGCCCTCGGCCGCCCCGACCCGGACGAAATGCTCCAGCGGCGTGAGGCCGGTGGGCGCCAGGGCCGAGCCATAGCGCCTGGCGTAGTAGGCCGGATCGAACAGGGGATGGGGCGCGCGGCCCTCACGTCCGCCACTGACAATGTAATGCAGCAGCGGGGGGCAGCGGCTGGCGGCCACGTCCGGCTGCGTGGCCAGATAAAAGTCCTGATCCACCAGGGCGGGCGGCTGAACTCCAGGGGTCGCCCCGCCGGCGAGGTAGGCCAGGACGCCGCGCACGGACCGCGAGGCCGGTGCGCCCGGCGCGCTCGCCCAAAGGCCGGAACGGACGATCACGGCGGTCTGCGCAAGGGCGCCAAGCCGGAACAGAAGGCGGTCTACGGCCTTGGCGATGCGGTTATATCGCCGTGGGACGCGGCGGGCGGCGCGGCGGTGAAGGGCGATCAACTGCTGTCTGAGCCTCGCCTCGGCCCGGGCCCGGGCTGCCAGGGCGTGGTGCAGGGCCAGGGTCAGACGCGCCCGGGTGAGGCCCGTCTCGGCTTCGGCCTCGAGCCGCGCCCTGTCGAGCTGCTGGAATCGTTGAGCCAGACGCTGCGCCTTGGCCAGCAGGGGGTGGGTCAGTTCCGCTGAAGCCAGGGGCTTGGGCGCCGGCTTGGGCGCCTCAGGAGATGAGGAGTGAGTCATCGGGCCACGGCCTCCTGGATCTTTGTCCCGCCCTGAGCGTGGAGCCATTCGAGGTAGGATCCTGGTCCGGCCTTGAAGGGGTCGTCGAAGTGGGCCTGGAGGTCTGGGCTTTCGCGCCACTGGACCCTGTGGGCCTTGTCGATGGGGGTGCCGTCGTCATAGGCGCCATAGGCCCAGTATCGCTCGGGGATGGCGGGGTCTGTCGCCTGGGCGACCTGGCGCTTGTACCAGTTCCAGATCTCATAGACCTCGAAGTTGTCGCCGGCGTACTTCTTGGTCATCAGGTCGCCGGTGGGGCCCAGCTTGGTGAAGTGCCAGAAGCGCAGAGGCTGGCCATTGACGGTGATCGCCCCGTCCTTGCCGATCGCCACCCTGCGCTGGGAGAGGTTCCAGCTGGCGACATTGTAGCCGGGATCGCGCACCACCTTGACCCCGTCGAACAGGGCCGGGACGTGGTCGCACCATCGCTGGTCGACAAACAGGCCCTTGGGCATGTCGTCATAGCAGTATTCCAGCAGCCGGTCGTTCCACCACCTGGCGAAGCGGGCGCCCTCGCCCGTGGTGCGGATGGCTACGAAGCCCAGGTTGAAGATGCCGGTGCGCGAGGCTGACAGGTCGTTGTCGAGGATGGCCGTCCGCTCGGTGTTGGGATCGATCAGGTGCGGGGTGAGCAGGATCTGGTGCTCCCCCAGCATCTCGATCAGCGGGTCCAGGGGCGCCAGAAGCGCCGTATCGGGATCCAGATAGATGGCGATGTCGGCCTGGGCGCAGGCCTGGTGGATGAAGGGGCCCTTCACCGCCGTGCAGACCTCGACCACATCGTGGCGGAACAGCCAGTTGCGGAAGTTCTCGATCCCCAGATCCTGGGCCCAGACCACCCGGTCGAAGGGCTCGCTGTCGGGATCGAAGACAAAGCCCTCCGGCGGCTCATCGGTGATCAGGGCCACCAGCTCCCAGTCCGGATGGAAGCGCCGCAGGGTGGCGTAGAGCACCCGCGCCCGGTTCAGATAGGAGAAGGTGAAGCTGGAATAGCAGAGCACCTTCATCAGGCCGCCTCCCCGTCCAGCAGATCGATGGTCAGGCGGCTAAAGGTGAGGTCGGCCGGGGCCGGAGCCCGCTGGCGGCGGGAAAACCGCAGGACCTCGCCACTTTCAAACAGCTCAAACAGGGCGGTTTCGTCGGCGATCACCTCCCCCAGCCCGGTGGCCTGCACGAAGGCTGCGACATTGCCGCTGTCGGGACCCGTCAGGATGGCGGCGCCGGCGGCGGCGGCCTCGTGGGTGGTGAAGGAGAAGGTCTCCCGGCACAGGGACCAGATCATCACGGCGTCCACGTCCAGGGTTTCCAGCATCGCCTGCATCGCCCGGGGGTTGGCCTGGCTCACCGTCACCGGATGGAAGCTCAGCGGCAGACCCGAGGCCGGGTCACGGGCCAGGTGCAGGAATTCATAGCGGGGGTCCTCGGCGAACCGCAGGACCAGGTCGCGGAAGACGGACCAGCCCTTGAGCCCGCTCGGCAGGCCCGGAAAGGCGAAACGGAAGGGGCGCTCGGCAGGCGCCGCGGCTGGGGGCTCGATGGCCTCAGCCCGCCTCGGCGAGAGCCTGGCCAGGGGCGCCACCAGGGTCTTCACCGCCGGCAGGCCCGCCCCGCGTCGCCAGGTGTCCAGGGCCGCCTGGCTGGGGGCGGCGACCGAAATCTCCAGGGCGCGGAACAGCCGCTCATGCTCGTCCAGATGGAACTGGCGGTGATCGCCATAGACGCAGACCCCGCAGGCGGCGCTGCCCACCGGCGGGGCGCCGCAGTCGGCCACGTCGTTGCGCAGAAGATGATAGCTGGCGCAGACGCTGGCGAAGTCATGGACCCAGAACCAGCCATGATCGAGCCCGACCGCCCGGGCGATCGCCAGGACGTCGCTGACCGAGTGGCCCAGCAGACTGTGAATGGCCAGGCTCCGCCGCCCAGGGGCGACCTTGGCCAGGCCCGCCTCCAGGCCGTCGACCAGGGTCGCCAGGCTGAAGACCCCGACGGGAACCCCGTTCCACACCACCCCCAGGGGCTCGGCATGGCCCGGCGAGCGCAGCAGCGGCCGGCTGTTCAGCGGATAGAGATGCAGGTGGTCGCGGCCCGTGGCCTCCGCCGCGGCGGCCTCTCTCTGAAGACAGAGCTGAACGCCCCCGAGATTGGTCGAGTAGTCGTCATGGCTGAAGGTCAGGTGGAGATCGGCCAGACCTGAGCGCGTGACCGCCAGCAGGTCGGCCAGGGCCTTGGCCCCCCCAGGCTCGGCGAAGTCGTCATGGGCCTCGGCGGCCGCAAGCCGCGCCTCAATGGGCTGCAGGGTGGCGATGACCCGATGGCGGAACCCCAGCTCCAGGCGCGCAAGGCGACCCTCCTGCCGGCCCGCCTGCAGATAGTGGACAAAGGGATGGATCGCGGCCGCCGCGACATCGGGATTGAACTCAAGATAGTCCGACACCGAGAACCAGGGCGCCGGGTCGCGGCCCTCCCGCCACCCCTGATCCAGAAAATGCGCAACCGGATCCATCCCGCTCGCCGCCACGTCAGGATTCTCAGCAAGATAAAACCGATGATCAAACGACCCCGAAACCAACTCATAGGCCGCCGAGTCCCAAGCCGGGGCCGCGGGAATGGCGGCTCCGAACGCCTCGCCGCCGAGGGCCGAGGCTTTTTGGGGGATCGCGCGGGGCGGATCGGGGACATAGGTCCAGGGTCTGCGACCGCCGGCGAGGCTGCGGGGCGCCTGATAGGCGCCGGCGAGTTCCGAGGGACGGATCTCGCGGCCCTCAGCGGCGCCGACTTCGAGAAAATGTGCGAAGGGATCGCGTCCGCCCGCCTCCACATCCGGATTCTCGGCCAGATAGGCGGACGATGAAAACCATGCGGCCGGATCGCGACCTTCCCGCCAGCCGCTGATGGTGTAGTGCCCATAGGGGTCGGCGCCCGCCGCAACCACGTCGGGATAGACGCTCCGGTAGAAGTCCGGATCGAAGGCTGTGCTGACCAGTGCGAAGGTGGAGTCTTGGGAGGCCTCGGCGGCCATGGGTGGCTCCCTGTCGAGGCCGGAGCGTTGTGTGCAACAGAAGGTCGAGACGATCAACCGCGGCGTTCCCATCTTGCAGCGGGGGCCGTGCGGCCATACAGCACCTTGTGTGACCTACGCCAATAGCCAACCTGTCGGCAGCCGCACCTCCAACCCGTCGTCGGGTCGGGCGGTCTATCTCGTGCTTGGCATGCACCGTTCGGGCACCTCGGCGATCACCCAGGTGCTCGCCCTGGCCGGCGCCGCCCTGCCAAAGAACGTGATGCCGGGGGACGAACATAACGCCAAGGGCTACTTTGAGCCCTGGCGGATCGCGATCTTTAACGACCAGAGATTGCGCGCGGCCGGCGGCGCCTGGGACGACCCATTCATCTTCCCCTATCGCGCCCTGGAGCCCCGGGAAGAGAAGCGCTGGACCACCCGGGCCACGGACCTGTTCGACGAGGAATTCGCCGGGGCGCGCTATCCCTTGATGAAGGACCCGCGGGTCAGCGTTCTGGGGCCGCTCTGGCGCACCGTGCTGGACGACCTTGGCCTGGCCGCCCGGGCAGTGATCCCCGTGCGCCATCCCCTGGAGGTGGCTGGCTCCCTGGCCAAGCGCAACGGCTTTCCGGTGGAGAAGTCCCTGTTGTTGTGGGTGGCCCATATGCTCGCCGCCGAGCTCAGCAGCCGCGACATACCCCGGGCCTTCGTGCCCTATGATGGTCTTCTCAGCGACTGGCGGGGGCAGGTGGCCCGCATCGAAGCCGCCCACGGGGCGCCCCTGCCAAGCCTGACGGCGGCCTCGGCCAAGGCCATAGACGGCTTCCTCACCCAGGAGCTGCGCCACAATTCGGCGACGGGCGCCCTGGCCAGGGTCCCGCGGGTCGGCGCCCTGACGGCTGAGGTCTATGACTGGTTCCAGGCCGCCGCCCGGGACGAGATCCGCCCTCCTGACGCGCTGGCCGCCGCCACGGCGACGCTGGAGAAGATGCGCAAAACCCTGGGGATCTTTGTCTCACCGGTCACCTCTGATCTGGCCGCGGCGCGAAGCGACCTGCTCGAGGCCCGTCAGATCGCCGCCTTTGAGCAGAACAAGGCCAGATCCCTTGAGGCGCAGCTGGCCGCCCTTGCGGCCCAGGCTGAGGATCGAGACAGGCTCGAGCAAAGCCTGGATCGTCTCCTGGACGACCTTCTCAGAGAGCGCTGAGCTTCGCGGGCCATCCTGTCGCCTGAGGCATCCTCCCAACCCGGCTGAGCCGCCTTAGCTCTTGGGGCGCAAGGCAGGCGGGCTTTCGGTCGCGGGGGGCTCGATGATCGCCACCTGATGGACCAGGAACTCCCCTCCGGCGCCATTGTCGAAATCGAGCCGGATGCTCTCGATCACCGACGAGGCCCAGTCATCGCCGCCCGCCTTCAGGTTGCGCATGTCATAGGCCAGGATCACCGTCTCATTGACCTCGGGCGCCGCGCCCTGGAAGGGCTGAGCCATGAAGTCGGCGCTCTCGGAGTGGTCGGCGGTCACATAGTGCAAGGCGCCGTCCCAATCGGTCGACGGAGCCAGGCGGGTGACACGCACCAGAACATGATTGAAGCGCGCCCCGCTCAAGGCCAGGCCGCTTGGGCTGCGCAGGATCGGATCATAGGCCCGGGCCGCCAGGCGCAGGCCGCGAGTCTCGGCTGGAAGAACCTCGCCCCCGACCATGACAAACCCGTCCGTCGATCCCTCGAAGGTCCAGAGCCGACCGGCCCGAAGCGGCTGGCCATTGGAGGTGAAGGCGCCGGCGTCAGCGTCCCAGGCATAGGAGCCGGGACGCTCCATCGCCCCATCGGCCGAACGCGAGGCGGGCGGCAAGGTCTGCGCATTGGGCGGCTGGGGGGACGGTTCGAGCTGTGGCTCCCGCGGACGGGGATTGTCGCAAGCTGACACCAGGGCGGCGCAAAGCGCCAGGATCGCCAGAGCGGCGCGTCTCATGGGCGATCTCCCGGCGGCGATCGCAGCCGCCTGCGCAGGCGGCCATAGGGCGGGTCGAGAGCCAGATAAAGCAGGCCCGCCATGGCCGCCAGGTCAAGATAGTAGAGGTAGCGATAGTCGCACGCGATGGAGATCACCGCAAAACTGGCCGCAAAGGCCAGGGCCGAGAGCAGCATGGCGGCGATGACCATATCGGCCGCCTCGCGCCGCCACAGGAGCACGCCGGCGCTGGCCAGGGCCACCAGCGCGAAGAAGACGTGGGAGAACAGCGGGGTATCCAGATACCAGGTGCTGTAGTTGAAAAGGGACTGGTCCGAAGGCTCCATCAGTGGCGCCACCCCCAGGGCGGTGGTCAGGACCTCAGGCCCGCTGACCCCCACATAGACCGGCAGACAGGAGTCGATCTTGGGCGTCGTGAAGACCCATCGGAAGACGTCCCAGCGGTGCTGCAGATAGGCGTCGGGATGCTGGATCAGGATGGTCCGCCACTGGGCGAACACCACCTCGTTGGGCAACCCCCACAGCGCCAGGCCAACCTCATCATCCTGGCCGAGATAGTCCATCCGCACCGGCGTATAGAGCGCCGAGCCCCGGTGGCGGACTAGCTGTTCGGCGACAGGGTCGTGCTCCCGGATGACGTCCAGGGGCAAGGTGGGCTTGATCGCATTGGCCCCGACAATGTCGTAGTGGGCGAGAATGCGCAGGCCGCGAACCCCCGCCATCTCCGGACCGGCCTGCGGGGGCTGGGCCAGCACCCCCATGAGCGCCGACAGGACGAGGGTCGCCATCAATCCACCCGCGCCCCAGCCGAGGCTCGACCTCCACCCGCCGCGCCCATACGCCACCCAGGCGAGGGCCAGGGCGCCGAATACGGGGGCAATCAGTCCGTTCTGGCGCACCTGGGCGGCCGCGGCGAAGGCCAGCAGCGCCCCAGCCAGCGCCCACCAGGGGCGCCGGGGGCCATCCCAGGCGCTCACCGCCTGGGCCAGGCAGGCAAACCCCGCCAGGGCCAGGTTGGCGAAGAACACGTCCTTCCAGACCACCCCCTGATAGATGAGCAGGGTCGGCGTCAGCACCATCATCGCCGCCAAGATGACGGACACCCAGGAGACCCGCCGTCGCAGGGAGCGAAGCGACAAGAGGCTGCCCGTCACCAGGAAACCACTGAATGCGAGATAGAGTCCGGTTCCCGGGATCACCCGATCAAAGGCGCCGAGAACCCAGGCGTAAAGCGCCGGGCCGATCGACTCCCGGACCTGATTTCGACCCTCATGCAGCTGAATCAGCGAATCGTAAGACAGGTGACCCGGCGCATTGGCCGCCAGCATGATGACGTAGCCGGTGAGCAGAACGATCCCAAGCGCCTTGCTGGCGCTGAATCCGAGCCTAAGATCTATCTTCATGGCCGGTCCCCCTGGCGCCTCTCCTACGACTGGCGCTCGCCGACGGAAAGGGGCATTTGCGCATCCGCGACGCCCCGGTGGAGCCGTCGGAAGCTGGCCCGGGCAAGCTGGAAGCGGGCGTCAGGAGAGGCTATGAGTCTTCCCGCATCGCGCCGCGGGGCGGGGTCGAGCGAGACTTTTCACGAAAATCGGGAGCGATTTGGATGGACGCTTTGATCGGCTCCACCGGTTTCGTCGGGGGGGCGCTATCTCGGCGTCACGGCTTCGGGGCGGCGTTCAACAGCCAGACGATCACCGAGGCGCGGGGGCGGCGATTCGACACCGTCGTCTGCGCCGCTGCGCCCGGGTCCATGTTTGAGGCCAACCGTTTTCCCGAGCGGGATCGGGAAAGACTCCAGAATCTGATGGATCACCTCCTGACCCTCGAGGCGGAGACCTTTGTTCTCATTTCCACGATCGCGGTCCTGGGGGGTGGCGGCCTGCAGGCCGACGAAAGCGCCACCGCGTTCGAGACCGGGAAGGCCTATGGCCGACACCGCCGGGAACTGGAGGCCTTCTGCGCTGAGCGCTTCGAGCGGTGTCTCATCATCCGGGCCCCTGCGTTGTTCGGGACCGGACTGCGCAAGAACTTCCTGTTCGACATCCTCAACCCGGCGCCGTCGATGCTGAACGAGGCGAGGTTGCAGGACCTGCGGGCGGCGCTGCCTGCCTCACTCCGGGCGGGCCTGGACCGGCTCTACGCCTGGGATGAGTCCCTGGGCCTGTTTGTGCTCGACCGGGCGGGCCTTGAGGCCTCGGGGGAGCGGCCCATCTATGACGCCGCCATCATCGAGTCCGGATTGTCGGCGGTGCAGTTCACCCACCCTCGGTCCACCTTCCAGTACTACGGCGTCGCCAACCTCTGGCGGGACATAGGGCTGGGGCTGGCGCGATCCCTGGATGTCCTCCACCTCGCGCCGCCGCCGCTGGAAGCCGGGGCGATCTTCGCCGCCCTGACCCAGCAGACGATGCCGGACAATGGCGCCCCCATCCACCACGAGGACATGTGGACAAGCCATCCTGATCTGTGGGGCATGCCCGGCCCCTATATGAGCGACGCCGATGACGTATTGTCTGCGGTGAAGCGGTTCCACGCCGCTGGGGGCCGGGAGTGAAGCTCGCCGTCTCCAACATCGCATGGCCTCCCCCCCTGCGGGACGAGGCCTATGGTCTGCTCGCCGCCCACGGCGTCAGGGGTCTTGAGATCGCGCCGAAGCTGCTGTTCGCCGACGCCCAGGACGCCTTCGCGCCAAGCCGCGACGAGGCCGACCGCGCCCTGGACGCCATGCGGGCGGCGGGGCTGGAGCTGGTGTCGATGCAGTCCCTCCTGTTTGGCGCCGAAGGGGCGGCCCTGTTCCAGGATGAGGGCGGGCGTGAGCGGCTCGTGGGGGCGATGGTCCGCGTCATCGGCCTGGCCGGCAGGTTTGGCATTCCCAACCTTGTCTTCGGATCGCCCGCTCAGCGGAACATCCCCGAGGGCCTGACGACTGCAGCCGCCGATCGCATCGCCATGGACGTCTTTCGCCAGCTGGGCGACGCGGCCGCGGCGGCCCAGACGATCCTGGCGCTGGAACCCAATCCCGCAGCCTATGGGACCAATTTCCTGAACCGGTTTGATGAGACCGAGGACTTTGTGCGTCGGCTGGACCACCCGGCGATCCGGCTGATTCTCGACGCCGGCGCCTTGATCATGAACGACGAGCTGGACGCGTTGGACCGTCTGACGGCCGACCGGGTTCGGCGCATCAGCCATGTTCATATCAGCGAGCCGCAACTGGCGCCGGCCCCCGCCGACCCGCTGACGGCGGCCAAAATTCTCCGGTCAATGCGCGGAGCCGGCTACGGGGGATGGTTCTCAATCGAAATGCGCGCGCCGCCAGGAGGGCTGGCGGATCTCGACCAGGCCCTCACCCGCCTGGGGGCTGCGGTCACCCTTGCGGCGCGTCAGGACGTGGAGGCGTCATGATCCCCAACTGTCGTGAGGACGTCCTGGTCTCGGTGTGTTTTGCCGACGCCGAGTTCGACGAGGCGGGCTATGGGGCCCTGACGCGCATGGCCGAAAGGTTGGCCGAGCGGTTCCGCTATTGGGAGATACTGATCCTCGACGACGGGGCGCAACGGCACATGGAAGAGCATCTCCTGCGCTCGGTGGAGAATCTGCGCCTCCTGCGCACCAGCGCCGGCCTGGCCTTCTATCGCCGCCGGGTGACGGTCGCCTCTGAGGCCATTGGCGACCTGGTCCTGCTGACGGCGGCCGAAGAAGTCGGGCAGATCGACGTCATCGCCATGCTGACCGCCGCCGAGCAGGAAGACGCCATCGTCGTGGCGCGCAAGCCCGGCTGGAGCGCCCTGAACCCGCCCCTGCGGGTCCTCGGCCGGACCGCAGGCTTCGAGGTCAATGCGCTGGACATGCTGAGTTCGGTCTTTCCCCGCACCCAGCTCAACCGGCTTCTCGCACGAACCGATCGGGAACTGGCCGTCCGCTTCCCACCGGCCGACGGGCTCACCCCGGTGATCTGGCAGACCTGCCCCACCGCCGTGGGCAAGACCAGGTCCCTGCGCGAGACGCGGCGGCGATTCACTCTGCTGCACCGGCTTCTAATCAGCTCATCGCCGCGCGTGCTGGCCCTGCTTGGCCTCGGCTCCATGCTGGTGGTGGTTTTCGCCCTCGCCTACATCGCCTACGCCATTCTCGTCTGGCTGGCCTTCGATGATGTGCAATCGGGCTGGCTGACCACCTCAGTGGTGCTGGGATTGACCACCGCCTTCCTCGGAACCGCGATCTTCGGCCTTTCCATCGGCCTCCAGAACGTCATTGAGATGCTGTCCAACACGACGAACGATGTGGTTCTGGAAGAACGCAGCGCCGTCGATCTGTTCGGCCGCGTCATCGAGGAGCTGAATGTCGAGATCGGCGCCGGCCTGTCGCATTCCCCCGCGCCTCGGGCGAAGCGGTAGGTCAAGAGAACGACTTAGGTGAAAAAGTACGACTTCGTCATCATTGGCGGCGGCTTCTACGGCTGCAATCTCGCCCTGTTTCTGAGGTCGATATCGTCAAACATACTGCTCATTGAAGCGGGCGAAGACTTGATGACCCGGGCGTCCCGGGTGAACCAGGCCCGTATCCACACGGGGTTCCACTATCCCCGCAGCGCCGTCACGGCGGTGAAGTCGATGGTGCTGCACGAAAAGTTCGCCGCCGACTATCCCGAGGCGGTGGTCAGCAATTTTCAGATGCTCTACGGGATCGCCCGGCGCCGATCGAGGGTGAACGCGAACCGTTTCTTCCGCACATTCAAGAGCATGGGCTCCCCGATCGAGGTGGCCAACACCTCGCAATCGGCTCTGTTCGACGATGCGATGATCGAGGCCGTCTTCAACTGCACGGAATACGCCTTTGATTACCGCATTCTTCACCGCCTGCTCGCAGATCGCCTGGACGCCATCGGCCTTGAGGTGCGCCTCAACACAGAGGTGACAGAACTGGAGGACCTGGCCGATGCGGTCGTCGTCAGGCTGGCCAGTGGTGAGGAGATCGAGGCGGGCCATGTCTTCAACGTGACCTATTCGCAGATCAATCACGTGCTGCGGGCCGGGAAGCTGCCTGAAGCCCTATTGAAACACGAACTGGTGGAGATCGCGCTGATCGAGCCGCCGGCCCAGCTCGAGGGGTACGCCGTGACGATCATGGACGGCCCGTTCATGTCGACCATGCCCTATCCGGCCGAGGCCCTCTATTCGCTCACCCATGTCCGCTATACGCCGCAGATGAGTTGGACGGACGCCAGCACATCGCGCTCCCCCTATGAGGTCCTGGCGAGCGCCGCCCCTGAGACCCGCCACCGCCACATGATCCTGGATTCTCAGCGCTATGTGCCATGCCTGGCCGACGCGGCCTGGGTCAGGTCCATCTATGACGTGAAGACCGTGCTTCTGAAGAACGAAGCTGACGACGGACGGCCCATCCTCTATCAGCGGCAGCCTCGGGACTCGCGGGTGATCTCGATCATGGGCGGCAAGATCGACAACATATATGACTTGTTCGAACTCATTCGCACGACCCATCCCGAATGGTCCCTGGCCGATGACCGTCACCTCTTTTCCTAAAACTTCAGCCGCTCCGACGGGTCAGTCTTGGCGCGATTGACCTCCCAATTGCTTCGGTTTGGCGCCGTGGCCGTCGCTGGACTTGTCGTCGATCTCGCCGTCGCCATGGCCCTTTCCACCGGCGCCGGCTGGCCGTTGACGCTCGCCGCGGCCTGTGGCTTCGCCGCCGGAGCGGCTCTGAACTACGTCCTCAACCTCAGATGGACCTTCAGGGTTCAGGGGGCGGCAGGCGCGCCGCGGCGGATCGCCGCCTACGCCCTCACCCTGGGCGCCACGCTTCTGACCCGACTGCTGGTGGTCAAGGCGCTGGAGCCCATGGCGGGGGAGGGTCTGGTCGGGCCGCTCTTCGTCCTGCTGGCGGCGACCGGGGTCTCCTTCTTCGTCAATTTCTTCCTGAGCAGGCGGTTCGTCTTCAATCCGTGAAAGGGCGTCCCGAGTTGAGCCTTCCCATGACAAGCTCTGATCCGTACCGCGCGACCTGGCGCCTCCCCGAGCATGAGGTCCTGTGTCTTGGCCCACGCCGCTACGCCCATGCCCTGGTCATTCCCGTGATCAATGAAGGGGGGCGGATTCAGCGCCAGCTGAAGGAGATCATGGCCGCAAATCTGCCGGTGGACGTCGTCATCGCCGACGGCGGCTCCACCGACGGCTCTGTGGACCCGGAATTCCTGGCTGAGGTCGGGGTGCGATGCCGGCTCACGAAGACCGGACCTGGCCGCCTCAGCGCGCAACTGCGGATGGCCTATGCCTGGTGCTTGGATGAGGGCTATCTGGGCGTCGTCACCATGGACGGCAACGGCAAGGACAATGTCGAGGCCGTCAGCCAGTTCGTCGCGCGACTGGAGGCGGGCTACGGCTATGTCCAGGGCTCCCGCTACCAGCCCGGCGGCGTGGCGGAGAACACCCCCCTGGACCGAACCTTGGGCAACCGATGCGTTCACGCCCCGATCCTCAGCCTGGCGGCGGGACGCTGGTTCACCGACACGACCAATGGGTTCCGCGGCTATTCCAGGGACTATCTGGCCGATCCGCGCCTCGCGGCGTTCCGGGATGTCTTCTCGAACTATGAGCTTCTCTTCTATCTGACGGTTCGCGCGCACCGGCTCGGCTATCGCGTCTGCGAGCTGCCCGTCCGCCGCTCCTATCCGGTGGGCGAGGCGACGCCGACCAAGATTGGCGGCCTGTCGGGCAAGCTCGCCCTCCTGTCGCAAACCCTTGGCGCGGCCATGGGCCGATACAATCCGCCAAGGACCCAATAAGGAACGGCGATAAATCGCTGGGTCGGCGCCATGCTTGCGCCGCAAAATTGCACCTGATACCAGCGGCGCTCGCTTTGGGAGACCCTATGGAATCCGGCCAACACATGCTGAGGACCGGACGGCGCGGCACGTCGTTTGAGTTTCGCATGGCGCTCAACGACCTTGCCGCCTCGTTCCACCGCAGGGGACTGGCCTGGTCGCTGGCCTGGCATGACGTGGTGTCGCGCTATCGCGGCTCCATCCTCGGCCCCTTCTGGATCACCATCTCCATGGGCCTGATGGTGCTGGGCATCGGGCTGCTCTACGGCAAGCTGTTCGGCATATCGGTCGCTGAATTCATGCCCCATGTGGCCATGGGCATCGTCTTCTTTGGCCTCATGTCCGGGACGATCAACGAGGGTTGCGAGACCTTTGTCCATGCGGCCAGCATGCTCAGCCAGACCGCCCTGCCGATGTTCACCTTCGTCTGGCGCACAGTCCTGAGAAACCTGATCAATCTGGCTCATCACGCGGTGATCATTGTCGGCGTGATCGTCGTATTTGGTCTGTGGCGTGAGATGAGCCTGCTTCCAGCGATCGGCGGCCTGTTGCTGACGGTGGTCAACCTGGCCTGGATCAGCATGCTGGTGGCCATCGCCTCGGCCAGGTTCCGCGACATCCCGCAGTTCGTCATGTCGGTGATGCAGTTCGCCATCTTCATGACGCCGGTGTTCTGGATCGCCGACGCCTTTCCCGACCGTCATGCATTTCTGACCCTGAACCCATTTTACCATATGCTGACCACCATCCGCGCGCCGCTGCTGGGGCAGGAGGCGGACGGTCTGTCCTATGTTATCCTGGCCATCATGGCCGTGCTGGGCTGGGCCCTCACCTTCTCGGTCTTCGCCATCACCCGCCGCCGGATCGTCCACTTCCTATGACCGATGTCTCCATCCAGGTGACGGACCTGACCCTGCGCTTCCCCGTCTATGGGGTCGACGCCAAGTCGTTGAAGAAGAATCTGGCTCGAGTGACGGTGGGCGGGCGCCTGGGCGCTTCACAGACCGGCGCCACCGAAGTCACAGCCCTCTCGCATCTGAATCTCAATCTGCGGGCCGGCGACCGCCTGGGACTGATCGGACACAACGGATCTGGCAAGACCACCCTGCTCCGGACCCTGTCGGGCGCCTATGAGCCGGACGAAGGCCAGATTGAGGTCCGCGGCCGCATCGCAGCCCTGCTCGACCTTTCCCTGGGACTCGATCCCTCCGCTACGGGGGTGGACAATATCCGCCTGCGGGGCCGCATCGCGGGCATGTCCTCCCGGGAGATCGAGGAGAAGATGGACGAGATCGCTGAGTTCAGCGGTCTGGGGCCCTTCCTCGCCATGCCCATGAAGACCTATTCCGCCGGCATGCAGGCCAGGCTCGCCTTCGCCGTGGCCACCGCGGTGGAGGCCGACGTGTTGCTCATGGATGAGTGGATTTCGGTGGGCGACGCCGACTTCCAGAAGCTGGCCCACCGGCGCCTGCTCAACCTGGTGGAGCGCGCCGGCATCCTGGTCCTTTCATCCCACGATGCTGGACTGCTGCGCCTCTATTGTAACAAGGTCATGCGCCTGGATGGCGGCGTCGCCTCCGAGGTGAAGGATATCCGCCGCCTCGACGAGCTCCTCGCCGCGGCCTGAGATTGTCGGGCCAGCCAGCCCCCTGTTAGACAGGCGCAGCCGACGGGAGCGGGCCTTTGGACGTCGTCTTCACCATCGTCTCGCGCAACTACGCCGCTCAGGCTGCGGTGCTGATGCGCAGCCTGGCCAGGGCCGAGCCGGACGCCACCCGGGTGGTGATCGCCGCCGATGGCCCGATCCCAGAACTGGACGCCTATGCCCGGGTGATCGAGGCCGTCGACACCGGCGCCCCGGTGGGCGCCATGAGCGTCTATTATGACGCCCTGGAGCTGAACACGGCCATCAAGCCCCATGCGTTCCGCCGGCTGCTGGCCGATCCTGGCGTATCGTCGGTCACCTATCTCGACCCCGACATCTACGTCTATGGCCCCCTGGACCTGGTCCGCGAGGCCCTGAACAAGGCGCCCCTGGTCGTCATCCCACATCTGACGCGCCCCCTGGCGGGGGAGGCCAACCCAAACGACCACACCATCCTGACGTCGGGCGCCTATAATCTCGGATTCCTGTCGGCTCGGCGGACCGGCGAGATCTTCACCCTGATGGACTGGTGGGCGGAAAAGTGCCGCTTCGACTGCCGGGTGGACTTCGCCAATGGCCTGTTCACCGACCAGAAGTGGATGGACCTGGCGCCGGGCCTGGTCAGCGACGTGGCCATCCTGCGCGATCCGGGTCTGGACATCGCCTATTGGAACCTGGAGGGGCGCACCCTCGCCCACGGACCGCAGGGTTGGCAGGTCAATGGACGGCCCCTGGGCTTCTTCCATTTCTCCGGCTTTGACCCCCGGCGACCGGAGGTCCTCAGCAAGCATCAGGACCGGATCGTCGTCGCGCCGGAATCTCCCCTCGCCCGCCTCCTGTCCGACTACGCCAAGGCGCTCCTCGACAATGGGCACGATCAGGCCAGCCGGATCCCCTACGCCTATGGCGCCTTTCCCTCCGGCCGGCCGGTCAGTGGTCCCATGCGCCGCTGCGCCCTGCGTGCGGCGCGGGCGGGTCGGCGCTTTGACGAGGGGCTGAGCCCGGCGACCGAGGCCTGGATGGACCAGGCAGAGCCCTTGGCGGCGCTGGATGGGCTGCCCGACGTCACGCGGGAAATGGACCAGGTCTGGCGCGAACACCCCGCGGCGGCCGCCCGGTTCGCCCGCGACGGGCTTGAGGGCCGGCTCGCCTTTCATGCCTGGTTCGCCGGTCCCGAAAGTCTGGCCCATCCCCAGTCACGGGCCGCGGCCCAGGGCCTGCTTGAGGGGTGGCGGGCGGGCGCGCGGCGCCCCGCCCCCTGGCCACAGGCCGACCCGCCCTGGACCGGCGCCGCCTCGGCGGTGAACGGATGGCTGTCGGCGGCCACGGAACTGCCATGGCCGCGAACGGTGGCGGGGATGCTGGCGGCCCGCGCAGACCTGCGCGATCGGTTTGGCCAGGGTCCGCGTGAGGACCTGCTCGCCTGGTTGCTGGGCCCCGAAGCCGAGGCCGGCCGTTTCGATTCCAATCTGTTGGACCGTGCGACGCAGCTGGACCTGAGCCAGGACATCGCCCCCCTTCTGGGCGCCGCGCGCTTTGCGCAGGCCCACCGGGGCGAACTCTCGGCTCTGCGGCTACAGATTTCAGCTGGTTACGGGGTGGCGGTTCGCGCCCGGTGGCCCGAGGCGCTCCGTCAGGCCGTGAGGGGGGAAGGCGACCGGCTGGTGGGAAGCCTGACGGGTCCCTATCCCTTCCCCCGGGTTCTGCTGCGCATCTGGGACAGCCGGCCTGACCTCCAGCGGCTGTTTGGCCTGCACACCCCCCTGGGACGGCTGGCCTATCTGCGCTGGCTGATCGGCGGAGGCTTCAGAGAGTATGACATCGAGCCCGAGGGTCTGCCCCAGACCCTGACCCGCAGCCTGGTGTTCCGCCTCGCCCGACTAAGCGTCCGGGGCGCGCACGCCCCTGGTCGGGGAACCAGTCTGAGCCGCGCGGCGGCGGTGGTTGTGGTTCACGCCCTGACGACGGCCATGGCCGACTGGCCCCGGGGCGTCCTGATCTGCGAGGCGAGTTCCGGCCGTCTGCGCCGCCCTGATGGCGCGCCCGTGGGGCAGACCGAGGTGGATATGGTGATCTTCGCCACGGGTCCCGGTTTCGTCGCCGCCGACGCCCAGGCCCTCATCGCCCAGGACGTCAGCTGGAGTCGGGCCGCTGGGGTCTGGAGCGCCGAGACCCTGACCGGTCTGGACGACGATCATCCGGCCTGGGGATTTGTCGACGAGGTGTGGAGCGACCAGGCCGCCTCTCGACCCCGGCCCCGGCCGGTGGAAATCCTGTCGTCGCACATGCCCCTGCTGACGCAGCTGGCCGGGTTGATGACGCCGTGACGCTGGTGGGGCGCCTGCGGGAGGTCTGGCGGGACCTGGCGCCGGAAGACCTGCGACGGCGCGCCCAACCCCTGCTCGCGCCCTTTCTTGAGGCCCATGTCCGTCGCCAGGCCCGCCGGCCCCATGGGGCGGACGGGGCCGCTGGCGGCCCTTTGCGGATCGTGGGTTATTTTTCCGGCTCCCATGGCATCGCCGCCTCGGCGCAGTTGGCGGCGCGGGCCTTCGCCGCGCTGGGTGTCCCTGTAGAGCAGGTCGATGTGGCCGGCGCGGCCCTGACCTGGTCGCCGTCGGGACCGCCCCCGACACCGGCCAGCGCCTGGATCTTCCACCTCAATCCGCCCGAACTGCTGGCCGCCCTGGGCCAGATGGGTCCTGCCCGTCTGGTGGGACCACGCTACGGCTACTGGGCCTGGGAGCTTCCCAGGGCGCCGGCGGCCTGGCTGAAGGACGGCGCCCTGGTCGACGAAATCTGGGCGCCGAGCCGCTATGTCGGTCAGGCCCTGGCGGGTGCGCGGGCGCCGGTCCGGGTGGTCCCACACCCCCTCTTCCTGGAGGACTACGACTCGGTGCCCCCAGCCCCCCGGGGGGCTGACTTCCAGGCCGTGAGCCTGTTCGATTTCAACTCGTCGGCGGCCCGCAAGAACCCGGCCGGCGCCATCACCGCCTTCGCCAGGGCTTTTGGAGACGACGGGTCTGCGAAGCTGGTGCTCAAGACCCAGAATGGCGGCCGGTTTCCCGCAGCGCTGAACGCCCTGCGGACCGGCGCGCCCGCCAATGTCGAGATTATCGACGGGGTGTGGCCCTATGAGCAGGTCAAGGCGCTGATTGCGGGCTCCGACGTGCTGATCTCGCTGCACCGGGCCGAGGGCTTTGGCCTGACCCCTGCCGAGGCCCTGGCCCTGGGCACGCCGGTCCTGGCCACCGACTGGTCAGGGGTGAAGGACTTTCTGGACAGCGAGGTGGCCGTGATGATCCCGGCCGGACGCGCCCCGGTCGAGGACCCCCAAGGCATCTATGCCGGCCAGACCTGGGCCGAGCCGGACCTCGACCAGGCCGCGGCGGGACTTGTCGCCCTGCGCTCTGATCCGCAACGGCGCGCGGTCCTGGCCGCGGCCGGTCGACGGCGGGTGGCTGAGCGCCTGTCGCCCCAGGCCTGGTTCACCACCCTGCCCGACGCGGTGAAGGCCGCCGCGATGCGGGCCGCCCAGGGGCGCTGATCCCGGCTCAGAGATCGAACCGAACCCCCTGCGCCAGGGGCAGGGTCGCCCCGTAGTTCACCGTATTGGTCGTGCGGCGCATATAGGTCTTCCAGGAATCCGATCCTGCCTCGCGCCCGCCGCCGGTCTCCTTTTCACCGCCAAAGGCGCCGCCGATCTCGGCGCCCGAGGGGCCGATATTCACATTGGCGATGCCGCAGTCGGACCCCGCAGGGGAGATGAACCACTCCGCCTCGCGGAGATCGTTGGTGAAGATTGAGGATGACAGGCCCTGGGGGGCGGCGTTCTGAGCGGCGATGGCCTCGGCCAGGTCGCGGTAGCGGGTGACATAGAGAATTGGGGCGAAGGTCTCGCGGAGCATGATCGCGCCTTGCTCTGGCATCTCCACCAGGGCCGGCCGGACATAGACTCCAGGCCCTTCGAGGCGCTGGCCCCCGTGCGTGCGGCCGCCCTGAAGGCTGGCCTCCTCCAGGGCGCGCGCCATGGCCTCGCCGGCGGCGGCGTCGATGAGCGGCCCGATCAGCACGCCCTCCGCGCGGGGATCGCCGACCGTGACGGAGTCGTAGGCCGTCTTCAGCCTCGGGACAAAGGTCTCGTACAGGCTCTCATGAACGAACAGGCGGCGAAGGGTGGTGCATCTCTGGCCCGCCGTGCCCATGGCCGCAAAAGCCACACCCCGCAGGGTCAGGTCGGGGTCGGCCGTGGGCGTGACGATCGCGGCGTTATTGCCCCCAAGCTCCAGCAGGGCCCGGGCGAACCGCTTGGCCAGACGCGGCGCGACGGCGCGGCCCATGGCTGTGGAGCCGGTGGCCGACACCAACGGAAGTCTGGGATCGTCGGCCAGAGCTTCGCCGACCGCCCGACCGCCGATCAGGACCTGAGACAGGGCCGGCGGGGCGTCCCCGAAGCGTGCGGCGGCCCGGGCGAAGGCCGCCTGGACCGCGAGCGCCGTGAGCGGGGTCTTCTCCGACGGCTTCCACACCACAGGGTCGCCGCAGACCAGGGCCAGCGCGGCGTTCCAGGACCAGACCGCCACGGGGAAGTTGAAAGCGGTGATCACCCCCACCACGCCCAGGGGATGCCAGGTCTCCATCATCCGATGATCGGGCCGTTCGGTGGCGATGGTCAGTCCAAAGAGCTGCCGGGACAGGCCGACGGCGTAGTCGCAGATGTCGATCATCTCCTGAACCTCGCCCAGGCCCTCCGAGACGACCTTGCCGGCCTCAAGGGTGACCAGTCGGCCAAGGTCGGCCTTGGCGACCCGCAACTCCTCACCCAGCAGGCGCACCAGCTCCCCCCGCCGGGGGGCGGGAACCTGACGCCAGGCGAGAAAGGCCTCCTGGGCGCGGCCGACAGCGTCGTGAACCTCGGCGAGCGAGACGTCCCGCACCTGTGCGACCGTCTCCCCGGTGATGGGGGAGGCCACCATCCGATCGCCCGCGGTCCATAGCGCGCGGTCGACGCCAAGGCGCTCGAGGGTGGCGGCGACGTCAGCGGCGGCGTCCTGGGCCGGGGCGGGTTTCAAGGTCAAGGTCATGGGCGCTCCTTCAGGCCGTGCGCAGGGCTTGATCGGAGCCGGCGTACCAGCGGCCGAAAGGGTTGGCGAGGAAGCGGTCAAGGGGGATGTCCTCCTGCCGCAGGAACCCCTGTTGCGGCAGATCGCCCTGCGCCAGCATATCGGCGACCGCGCAGACCGACGCCGCCGTGGTGATCTGGATCGCGCTCTTCAGGGTTCCGGCCACGGGCTGGGCGTAGATCCGGTTCAGATAGGTGTCCTGCATCAGGGCGCCGGACTTCATCCCACTGACCGTCACGAAGACGATGACGACATCCTGCATCGTGGTCGGCACCGCATGCTCCAGAATGTCCTTCAGCAGATCCCGGCGGCGGCGGAGGCCCAGATCGTCCAGCAGGGTCCGCATGATCGCCGCATGGCCCGGATAGCGGATGGTGCGGTAGTTGAGATTGCGCACCTTGCCGGCCAGGGTCTCGCACAGGCTGCCCAGGCCGCCGGAGGTGTTGAAGGCCTCATAGGTCACCCCATCGAGGGCGAACTCCTCCAGGCCCTCCAGGGCGGCGACCTCCTGCCGCCGTCCCTGGACGATGGCCTCGCAGGGCTCGCAATATTCGTTGATCACCCCCTCGGTGCTCCAGGTGAGGTTGTAGTTCAGCCCGTTGGTGGGATAGCGCGGCAGGGCGCCTACCCTCAGCCGCACCTCGTGCAGCTCGTCAAACCCACGGGCCAGGTCGCTGGCGACGATGCTGATAAAGCCCGGCGCCAGGCCGCATTGCGGGATGAAGGCGCCGGCGGCGTCCTGGGCCAGGGCACGCACCTCCCGGGTCGAGGCGACATCCTCGGTCAGGTCGAGATAGTGGGCGCCCGCCGCCTTCACCGCCTGGGCGATGGGGACGGTCAACTGATAGGGCGCCGCGCTGATCACGGCGAACACGCCCCTGAGCGACTCCGCCAGAGCCTTTGGATCGCTCACATCGACGCAGATCCGGTCGACCCCCGCGCCCAGGCGCAGAGCCTCCAGCCGGCCCTGGTCTCGATCGACCACGGCCACCTGGTAGGCGCCTGAGGCGAGCAGCATGTCGACGATCGCCGAGCCGATCTTGCCGGCCCCAATGACCGCAATCTTGCGCATGGTCTTCACCCCCTGTGTGAAAACCCAGGGTCCACCCCTGCGCCGTCGATCTCAATTGCACTTTCGTCGTAAATGACCCATGATTTCGGCATTATGTCATATGTTTTCGGCAAATCGCATGGATGACCTGGACCAGCATCTGCTTGCACGGCTGCGGGAGAACGCCCGGGCCTCGGTAGCTGAGCTGGCCCGCGGCCTCGGCCTCTCGCGCACGACGGTGCAAAGCCGCATCGCCCGGCTGGAAGAGCGGGGGATCATCGCCGGCTATGCGGTGCGCACATCCGACGCCCATGAGCAGGGACAGATCCACGCCTTCGTCATGCTCACCGTACAGCCCAAGTCGACCGCCCTGGTGGTCACCGCCATGCGCCGGATGCCTGGGGTGCGCCGCCTGCAGTCGGTGAGCGGCGCCTTCGACCTGATCGCCATGGTTTCGGCCTCGGATGTGGCCTCCATGGACGCCTTGATTGACGAGATCGGCGCCCTGACCGGGGTGGAGCGGACCAATTCCTCGATCGTGCTGTCCACCAAGTTTGATCGTTAGGCTGCGGGGACGGCGCGGCCAGCGCGGAACCGGCTGGAGCCTCGAAGAATTGCTCCTCGGTCACCAGAGGAGCGCGCCATGACGGACCCCCATCTTGACCCATTCCGCAAAGGGGCGGCGGACGCCGCCAGCACCGGCCGTGAGGTCCAGGACCAGATCGACGCCATCGAGAACGACGGCGGCGAAGAGGAGGGGCCCAAAGCCATGCAGGCTGGCGCCCGGCCCTACCCGGTCCCGCCCCTGCCGCAGCAACACCTGAGGAAACCTGGGCGCGAAGCCGATCTGGAGCTCGAGCCCATGTTCGATGCGCCCTTCTATAGGGGCTCGGGCAAGCTTGAAGGCTTCGCCGCCCTGATCACCGGCGGCGATTCCGGCATCGGTCGCGCGGTGGCGGTGCTGTTCGCCCGGGAAGGCTGCGATATCGCCATCGCCTATCTGAACGAGGACCAGGACGCCGAAGCGACCAAGGCCGCCGTTGAACGCGAGGGCCGCAGGGCCATTCTGCTGCCCGGGGACGTGGCCGATCCGGCCTTCGCCACCCATGCGGTGTCCAAGACCCTCGAGGCCTTTGGCCGGCTCGATGTTCTGGTCCACAACGCCGCCTTCCAGGAGCACAGCGACGATCTCACCCAGATCACCGACAGCCATTTCGACCTGACCCTGAAGACCAACCTCTATGGGGGCTTCTATCTCGCCCGGGCGGCGGTCCCGCACATGAAGCCGGGCGCCTCGATCCTGATGACGGGTTCGGTGGTGGGCCTGCAGGGCTCAGGCGGTCTCCTGGACTATGGCATGACCAAGGGGGGGCTTCACGCCTTCGCCAGGTCCCTGTCGTCCCAGCTCATCAGCAAGGGGATCCGTGTGAATGTCGTGGCGCCGGGCCCTGTCTGGACGCCTCTTAACCCCGCTGATCGCCCCGATGTCACCGAATTCGGCGCGGGCGTTCCCATGGGCCGGCCCGCCCAGCCCGAAGAGATTGCGCCAGCCTTCGTCTTTCTGGCGTCGCCGCAGATGTCGAGCTACATCACCGGTGAGATCCTGCCCGTCATCGGCGGATACTGACTCCTCAAGAAGCAGGCGCTGACCGTGGCTGAGTCCGAAAACCGCTCCGAACCCGCGCCTCAGGAAAAGGCTTCCCTAGGCTGGGCCCTGTCGCCCGCATTCGTCCGCCGCGTCTTGTTCCTGGTGGGGGTGGGTGTCGTCCTTCTGGCCGCCTGGAGCCTGATCGACGTCCTGCTCCTGGTGTTCGGAGCCATTCTGGTGGCGGTGCTGCTGCGCAGTCTCGCCAATCCCATCCACCGCCTGACTCCCCTCCCGGAGGGCCTCGCCCTGCTGGCGGCGGGCCTGATCATCATCGCCCTGCTGAGCGGCGCCGGCTGGCTGTTTGGGGCCACGATCACCGAACAGGTCCAGGAACTCATCGAGGAACTCCCGCAGTCGTCGGAGGAGTTGCAGGCGCGGCTGGCGCAGATCCCCCTCGCTGATCAGATCGCGACCCAACTGCAGACCTTTGACATGGAGTCCGCGCGCAGCGCCGCCGGGCCGATCCAGAGCATTCTTGGCCAGGTGGGCGGCTTCGCTGTGACCGCCACCGTGGCGGTGACCAATCTGCTGGTGGTGATCTTCGCCGGCATCTATCTGGCGATCAGCCCGCTGAAGTCCCGCGATGGCCTGCTGAGCCTGGTTCCCGCCGGCCCCCGGGAGCCGTTGCGCCATGCGATGAATGTCAGCGGCGCCGTCCTGCAACGCTGGCTATTGGGGCAATTCGCCTCCATGGCCACGGTCGGCGTCCTGACCGGGATCGGCGTGTGGATGATCGGCCTGCCGTCGCCGGTGGCCCTTGGGCTGTTCGCCGCCATCGTCGCCTTCGTCCCCATTGTCGGGGCGATCGTTTCGGTGATCCCAGCGGTGATGCTGGCCCTGCAGGAGGGTCCGATGATGGTGGTCTGGACCATCCTGGTCTACATCATCGTCCAGCAGGTGGAGAGCAACCTCACCTATCCGCTGATCCAGCGTAAGGCGGTGGATCTGCCGCCGGCCCTGACCCTGTTCGCCGTCCTGGGCTTCGGGGTGCTGTTTGGGCCCCTGGGGGTCGTGCTGGCCGCGCCCCTGCTGGTCGTGCTCTTCGTGATGGTCAAGATCCTCTACATCCGCAACACCCTCGGCGAACCGGCCAACGTGCCTGGGGAGTAAAAAAAGCGCCCGCCGCGAAAGTCCGCGGCGGACGCTCATCATGGACTGCCGAAAGTCCCGCCCTATTGGGCTGTGGCGGTCTCCAGGGCCTGAGCCCGCTCCAGGTGCGCGCGCAGCTTGGGCGCCGACTCCCGGGCGAAGGCGACGAGTTGGGCGTTGTCGCCGCTGTCGGCATAGCCCTCGTGCAGGGTGAGGGCCTCCTGATGGGCGGCCACCTGCTGCTCGGCGAACACACGGTCGAACTCTGCGCCTTGTGCGGCCCGCAGATTGTCGAGCAGACCCTTGCGGCGCTCGTCCATCTCGGCAGGCACGGTCTCGCCCGCGGCTCTCGCAAGCCCCGCCAGGCGCTCGGAGCTGGCCGTATGGTCGCTCACCAGCATTTCCCCCAGCGACCGGACCCCGGCGCTGACGCCGCGCTCCTGGGCTATCCGGCCCGCCTCGATTTCATACATGTCGCCGATGGCCGCGCCGTTCACATAGCCGCTCAGGGTGTTGGCCCCAATCGTCGCGGCCGAGGTCTGGCCGACCACGGCGGAGGTGGCGTCCTGCGCGGCGTTGACCGCATCGCTCTGGCCAGGATTGTTGGTCTGATCTCCGCACGCGGCGAGGCCCACCAGGGCGGTCGCGCAGACCGATGCAATGAGATATCGCTTCATGTTCAGCTCCCTCTGTTAGCTTCAGTGGAAAGCCGGGGCCTGGCCATGAGTTCCGTGTCGGGCCTGCTGGCCGTTACGATTCTCGTCCGTCGCCCCCGCCGGTCAGGGCGCGCGAGGGGTGAGAAAGATCGGATTCCCCACGAGAATCAGGCGGCCTGAAGGGTCGCGCACGTCCACCCTCAACCACCGCCGGGGAACCGCCCCAGCCGCCCACTCAAAGCCCAGCTCAGCCCGATCGCCTGAGATGATCTGTGACAGGCCCGGGTCGGACGCGCCATCAATGACCGGCTCCATTCGGGCGCCGTCGAGCCCCTGAAGGCTCACGGTGATCTGGACCGCCTCGTCCGCCGAGACCGCCAGGGTCTGCCCCATCACCGCCTGCCTTGCGCCGGTCTGGGCGCGCAGATCCAATAACCGGTCGGGTCGTCCATCCATGTCGATGAAGACCCGGCCCGCCCTCAGGCCCGCCAGCAAGCCTGCGATCGAAAGCTCAGGCATGTGGACGACGGTGGTCGGGCTGCCGATGGCTCCGGGCTGGTCCAGGGGGCGCAGGGGGTCGTGGTTGTCGCTGCCGCCAATGCCGATCACCCGGGCGCCGGCATTCAGCCGCTCGCGCCAGAGGGTGAAGCCCTGCAATGGACCCTCGGCCGACCGCGTCTGGGCCAGGGTGGCGCCGTTGACCACCTCGACCATTTGGAAGGCCTCCTCATCGGCCTCGATGCGCCAGCCGCAGCCCATGCAGAATTCACCGGATGGCAGGCCTGGGTGATTGACCGAGACGAGCCCCCCGCTGGCGCGCGCTGCGGCGAGCCAGCTGCGGGAGGCCTGCGCCCCGGCCTCGGCCATGCGGAAGTCGAGGAAACCCGTTGGACCAAACACATTGGCGTGGCCGAAGAAGGTGGTGATCTCGCGCCCGGGAACCAGCAAGAGCTGGTCAAAGGCGGGTTGCAGCTCCCGCAGGGCGGCGAAATGCGAAGTGGTGTTGTGGTCGGTCACCGCGATGAAGTCGAGACCCCGCTCCGCGGCGGCCTCCACCGTCCGATAGACCGGGCACGGGGCCCGGCCCCCCGATTGACTGCGGCAGGTCCCATCGCTGGCGCCGCTATGGGTGTGCAGGTCGCCGCGGTACCAGCCGGCCTTGGGATTCAGGGCGCCGGTCAGGGGAGAGGATCCTGAGACCTCGGCAGAAACACCGTCCCGCTCGAAAAACAGCAGCGCCTCGTAGCGGGCCACGACGCCTGGTCGAATGTTCGGCGCCCCCAGGATCAGCCGCCAGGAACCGGCCGGGAGCGGGCCAGGCAGGTAGCCCGGGGTCGCCTCCTCCGCCGAGAGGGTGAAGCGATCCCGCGCCCCCCCGCTCCATCCCCGGAACCGCTGCGGATCGAACAGGCCCAGGTCGATCACCGAGCGTTCGGTCTTTCCGGAATAGGTGAACACCACCGAGAGCCGGGTGACGCCGCCCGGCAGATCGAACGGGACTTCGCGGTAAGCCTCATGGTCAGCCCGGGTCAGGTCCCCGCTGAGGACGAGGTCAGGCGCGGTGGGGGCCTTCATCGGTTCTTGCGCCGCCCCTGGAGAGGCGACCGACAGGGCGGCGAGAATGGCCGCCAGCCGGGCGATCAGATGACGCATCCCCATGGCCTCCTCAACACCAACGCCTCGTCGGCACGAGAGGATCAGAAGCCGTGACGAGCCGCCAGCAAGAAGAGCCCGGCACAGGCCCAACCACGCCCCCGTGGATGTTGCTGACCCGGCGTCGGCACCGCAACAGAACGCCGTTACGCCGGCTTCAGCGCATTGGGGAACATTAAACCAATGCGCCACATAATCAGGCAGTTGGGAAGGGTGCGCGCCATGAATTCCACTACGAATGCGAGTGACATCGTGACATTCGCGGATGCCGAGAGCCGGGCTTATGAACTGACGCTCCGGGGCCTGTCTGTGCCGTGGCAGGTTTCTTTCGTCTTCAATGGACTGACCGCCGCCGCAGTCGCCCTGATCGGCGGGCCCTGGATCGCCCTGGCCTGGATCGCAGCATCCCTGGCCCTGGACGTCGGCATCCTGACCCTTCACGGCCGGTGGCTGCGCAGTGTGGATCGCACCGACAACGCCGTGGGACTGCGTCGTCTGACCTTCACCTGCGCCATTCGGACGAGCGGCTGGATCGCCGCCCCGATGGCCACGGCCATGATCCATCCGTCTCCGGCGGCCTACGCCTTCCTCGCCATCACCGTGGGGTCGCTGGCGGCGACGGCGGCCTCGGCCGGTTGGGCTTCAAGGGGGGTCTGGATCGCCAGCGCGGCGCCCGCCGTGCTGGGCGCCGCGGCGGTCGCCGCCCCACACCTGGGCGTTCGCGAGGCGTTCGGCCTGGTGATCAGCCTGACGCTCTTCAGCATCACGGCCATCCTGATCGCCCTGGCCACCCGCCGGCTGATCTCGGCGGCGGTGGACGCCACCGCCAGGACAGCCGCAATGCTGGAGGATCTCCAGTCGGCGCTCGCCAAGTCGGAAGCCGCTGAACAGGCCGCGGCCGAGGCCCGCGACCATGCGGCACGGTCAGAAGAGCGGCTGCAGATGGCCATGCGGATGGCCCAGATGCATGTCTTTGAGCTGGATTATGTGCGTAAGGAACTGGTCAAGAGCGGGGCGGAGGACACCTTCTTCACCACCCCTTTGACCTACGCAGACCTGTCGCGGGACATCTACGCTCTGGTCGATCCCCGGGACCTCGACAGGGTGAAGTCCGACTGGGCGGCGCATGTCGAGACCGGCGCGCCCTTCAATCCGGAATATCGGATCGTCCGTCACGATGGGCGGGAAGTCTGGGCCGCGATCAACCTCAAACTCATCAGCGACGGGAACGGTCGCCCCCTGCGGTTGATCGGCGCGATGCAGAACATCACGGCGCGCAAACAGGCCGAGCAGCAGCTGGTGGAGGCCAAGGAGCAGGCTGAGGCGGCCAACCGCACCAAAAGCCAGTTTCTGGCCAATATGAGTCATGAAATCCGTACGCCGATGAATGGCGTCATCGGCATGAACGACCTCCTGCTCCGCACCCGGCTGACCCCGGACCAGCGCAGGTTCGCAGAGGCGGTCAGGCTCTCGGCCGACGCCCTGCTGGACCTGATCAATGACATCCTCGACCTGTCGAAATTGGAGGCTGGCAAGGTCGAACTGGAGGCCATCGACTTTTCCCCGCCCATGCTGGCCGAAGACGTGGTCGAGCTTCTCGCCCCCAAAGCCGTCGAGAAGAATATCGAGATCGCCTGCTATGTGGACGCCAGCGCCCAGGCGCCCCTGCTGGGTGATCCGATGCGCCTGCGCCAGGTGCTGTTGAACCTGACCTCCAACGCCATCAAGTTCACCGAGACCGGGCATGTGGCCGTGGAGGTGCGCGCCACTGAGCTCGACCATGGCCGTCGGCGCCTGCGCGTGGAGGTGCAGGACACCGGCATCGGCTTGAATGCGGAACAGAAGGCCAAGCTCTTCCAGAATTTTCAGCAGGCGGACGGCTCCACCACCCGGAAATACGGCGGCACCGGTCTTGGCCTCTCGATCTCCCGTCAGCTGATGGAGCTGATGGGCGGCGCGATCGGAGTCATCGACCGGCCAGGCGGCGGCAGCATCTTCTGGATCGAGGTCGAACTCCCCCTCGGCGGGGAGCCCGAACTCTCCAGCGCCAGTCCGCGCGGATTGGGGGGCGTTCGGGTCCTGGTCGTCGACGACCTGGCGATCAACCGCGCCATCTTCCGCGATCAACTGGAGCAGGCCGGCGCCGCCGTCGTAGAAGCCGACAGCGCCCAGACCTGCCTGGCCGCCATGCTGAGCGCCGAGGCGGCCGGGACCCCCTTCGACCTCCTGCTCATGGATCATCAGATGCCCGGCGTGTCCGGGGAGGCGGCGATCGCTCAGATCCGCGCCCGAACGGACCTGACCCAGCCCAAGATCATCATGGCCTCCAGCATGGGCGAGCCCCCCGCGGGCGACCGGGCCTATGAGCTGTTCCTGGCCAAGCCCGTGCGCCGGGCCACCCTGTTGTCCAGCCTCGGCGCCGTGCTGGGCGGCAAGGCTGCGCCCATCGTGGCGCCTGACACGCCCCTTGAGCTCGGCGGTGTGGTTCAGGCCGTAGTTCTGCTGGCGGAGGACAATGAGGTGAACACCCTGCTGGCCACCGAGATTCTCAAGCTGGTCGGCCTGCAGGTGGAATGCGTCAAGAACGGCAAGGCGGCCCTGGAAGCGGCCTCCGAAAGGCGATTCGATCTGATCCTGATGGACGTTCATATGCCCGAAATGGACGGGCTGGAGGCCACGCGGCGAATTCGTCAGCTTCCCGGCGAGGCCGGCCGGGTCCCCATCATCGCCATGACCGCCAACGCCATGGCCAGTGACCGTGAGCAGTGCATCGCCGCCGGCATGGATGACTTCGTCTCCAAGCCCTTCAAGCCCGCCGACTTCATCGCCGCCCTGTCCCGGGTCTTGAGCGGAGAAGAACTGGCGGCGTGACCAGGGGCTGCAGGAGGCCGCCCATGTCAGGGTCGGGCGATCGGATCACGCGCCGGGGGATCAAGCGTTATCGGATTCAACGCCAACGCTCGCTGCGGGCCGTGATGAAGGTCGATACGACATACCGCCAGGGAATGACGGCAAGGAAGATCACCACCAGAAGGCAGGCCCACAGGTTTGACCAGACGCCGGGGTCCATCTGGTTGTTGATCAGCCGTGGCGCCGCGACAAACCCCAGCCAGAGCCCCTTCCACGCGACCTCGAAAAGCAGCAGGGGCAACATGCTGAGTGGGTGGCGTAGTCCAAGCAGCGCCAACAAGCCCACAGCGCCCAACATGCACTGGACGACCCCCTCCATCAGCGCCCAGTCGCCATGGCTCAGGACAATATCGGGCCACACCTGCACGCCCAAGCCGACGACCAGCAAGAGATAACCTGCGCGCAATCCGTGCAGACGCCAGACGGGCAGGAATTCGCCCGTACGGGGCCTGTGACCCCGTTGGCCGAGGGGGAGCGCGTCGGCCGCCACTATCCGACATCCTTTAGGACTCTCTCGATGCCGTCGAGGCGGCCCCGAATGCTGGCGAGTTCCGCATGCGTCTTTTCCGCCAGATCTGTGTAGGCCTGGTCATGAATCATCTGCGCCGCCGCCTGGCGGGTTGCGGCCAAATATCTCAATGCAAAAACTGCAATGATCGTCCCAAGCGGCAGGCCAATAGTCAAAAGGTACATATGATCGGACAATTTCTTCTCCTGTTTTATGGCATGCGAGTAAGAGACGTCGCGACGTCTGCTATGTAGGAAGGCGTGAGATTTATTCTAAAGTCGCTTATCTGAAAGTAGTTTAGCGCCTTACCGTCTTTAGAAATTTCGAGCTGACTTTTAACCAGCCCGGCCTCCTCTAATTTATTCAGGTGAAGGTGGAGCAGCGGACGGCTAATGCCGAGTTCCCGCGCCAGCCGGCTCACATAGTTCCGACCGCCGGCCTCCAGGGCCGCGATGATCCGCAAGCGATGGGGATTGTCGAGGGCGGAGAGAACCGCAAGCAACTTGTCACCGGCCGTCATTCCGCCACCGCCTTTCATGTGTAAGAATTTACTTACATATGAAAGGTTGTCAACAGTCGTGCTCAAGAGGCGGTCCAGGGTGATGTGGCCATTGGATTACGGAGGCGGATTCGGCCCATGAGGCTCGCGCCCGGGGCCCTGTTGGCCGCCCGTATGCGCTTCGAAGAAGCCTCCCCACCTTGCCCGTCGGGGGGGTGCTTGCGCGCGTCATAATAGATTCAGACCTCGGCCAGCTCGCCAGGCTGCTGGCCTGCCACCACACCCACCTGTTCGGTAAGAATCAGTCCACCTGGTCAAGGCGGGCTACCTCCGGGTCCGCACCTCCCGCGGACGCGGCAAGGCTAGAGTCTACGCCCCTGCGCCTGATGAGAGGCGCAAAGTCTCGACCTGGACGCCTTGGGTAAAGAGGCCCAGGCCATCCTGGCCGGTGACGAGGGCGAGCTCGCCGCAACGCTCCCGACCCTGGGCGGGGGCTCGGGCGGGGCACAAAAGAGGGCGCGGAATCGCACTTAGCCCGCAGGGAGAGCCAAAAGCTTTGCTTTTCAGGAGAAAATGGCGCGCCCGGAACGATTCGAACGTCCGACCCTCAGATTCGTAGTCTGATGCTCTATCCAGCTGAGCTACGGGCGCGCAATGCCTTACGGCAAGGGCGCGGAACCTAGTCGGCCTTTTGGGAAAGTTCAAGCCGGCGATTTGGGGAAAAGGCGATTTGGCGGAGGGGCGCGTTTGGCGCCCCCTAGGCCAGGTCTCGCCAGCAGCGCACCGGGGCGTCCGGCCAGGGCGCAGCGGCATAGACGCCGCGGGCCACGGCGCGGGCCAGGACGTCGGCGGCCAGGGCGCCCAGGCGGGCGATCTGGAAGTCCGGGCGCTCGCCCAGGGGCCGCCTCGCCGTGGACAGGGCGAAGACCACATCCCCGTCGAAGGGGGCGTGGATCGGGCGGATGGCCCGGGCCAGGCCGTCCTGGGCCATCACCGCCACCCGGCGCGCCTGGGCCGGCGTCAGGGCGAGGTCGGTGGCCACGCAGGCGATGGTGGTGTTGGTCCGCGCCAGGGGATCGGCCTTGGCCAGGCCCCAGTCATCGCCAGCCGCGGCCAGGCCGACTGAGCCCAGGCCTCCGAACTCTCCGTCCATCTCAAAGGGCGCCGCCCAGAAGGTGCGGCCGCCGGGCGCCACCACCGAGCCGAAGCTGTTGACCGCCACCACCGCGCCCACGGTAAAGCCGTCGGCTGTGATCGCCGAGGCCGAGCCGACCCCGCCCTTGAGCTGACCGGCCATGGCGCCATAGCCGGCTCCGGCCGTGCCCAGATCGAAGTCGATCCCGGACGACAGCGCCGCCTGGCGACCCAGGGCGCGGTAGGGAGGCTCCTCCCCCCAGGCCTTGTCGCCCCCATTGGCCAGGTCAAAAAGAATGGCCGAGGGGATCACTGGTGATGGGGGAACCTTGGGGTCAGCCACAAGCCCATAGCCGCGACCCTGGGCGCCCAGCCAGGCGGTCACCCCGTCCGGAGCGGCCAGGCCATAGACCGAGCCCCCGGACAGGACGATGGCGTCGATGGCCTCGACCAGGTTGTGCGGATCCAGGGCGTCGGTCTCGCGGGTGCCCGGTCCGCCGCCCCGGACGTCGCAGGCCGCCACGGCGCGCGCGTCCGGCAGGATGACGGTGACGCCGCTGCGCACGACGGGGTCATGGGCCTGGCCCACCCTCAGCCCAGGGACGTCGGTGATCAGGTTGCGGGCGCCGGGTCGGGCGATGGCGGAGCGCATGGGGCGGGCCTCCCTGGGCCGCGAGATCCCTGCGGCTTGGCGGTTGTTGTCCACTGCTGGGGGTTTAAGGTGCGCCACCGACCACCGCCAGCCCCCGGAGCGCCGTGTCCCCTCGTTTGAGTTCTCTGTCCCGCCTCACCCGCCTGCTGGTTCCGGGCGCGCTCTTCATCCTGGCCGCCTGCGCGCCGCTCCCGAAGGATGCGCCAAGCGCCGCGGCGCCTGCGGCGGTCGAGGCGGGTTCGGGTCAGGTCATGGTGGCCGCCGCCAATCCGCTGGCGGTGGAGGCCGGGCTGGAGATCCTGCGGGCGGGCGGGTCCGCGGTGGACGCCGCCGTGGCGGTTCAAGCGGTGCTAGGCTTGGTGGAGCCGCAGAGCTCGGGCCTGGGCGGCGGCGCCTTCCTGGTCCACTACGACGCCGAAACCGGCGCCGTCAGCGCCTATAATGGCCGGGAAACCGCGCCGGCCGCGGCCACCCCGGACATGTTCCTGAACGCCGAGGGCAAGCCCCTGCCCTTCGTCCAGGTGCTGCTCAGCGGCCGGTCCACCGGCGCGCCTGGCGCCGTCGCCATGCTGCACATGGCCCAGGCCGAGCATGGTCGGCTGGAATGGAGCCAGCTCTTTGGCGCCGCCGAGCGGCTGGCCGAGGACGGCTTCATCGTCAGCCCCCGCCTGGCCGAGATGATCGTCAGCCGGGCCCCCCAGGCCAAGGCGCCGGACGCGGTCGCCTATTTCTCCAAGCCGGATGGAACGCCCCACCAGGCCGGCGACCGGCTGAAGAACCCGGCCTACGCCGCCACGGTGCGCAGGATCGCCGCCGAGGGGCCAGCCGCCCTGATGCAGGGCGAGATCGCCCAGGCCATCGTGGCGCGGGTCGGCGAGGGCGACCTGCCTGGCGCCCTCACCCTGGCTGACCTGGCGAGCTACCGTCCCCAGAAGACCGAGGCGCTGTGCCGGCCCTACCGCATCTATGTGGTCTGCACCCCGCCCGCGCCGTCCGGCGGCCCGGCGGTGCTGGAAGGTCTTGGCCTCCTGGAACACACCGCCATCGCCGACCATCCCAACACCGCCCAGGGCTGGTACCTGTTCACCCAGGCCAGCCGGCTGATGTACGCCGACCGCGACCGCTATATGGGCGATCCCGACCATGTGGATGTGCCCACCGAGGGCCTGCTGGATCGCAGCTATCTGGCCGCCCGCGCCGCGCTGATCGGGCCCCGGGCGGGTCCGCCGCCGGCGCCCGGGACGCCCAAGGGCGCTGGGATTCGCGCGCCCGACACCACCCGCGAGGTCTCTGGCACATCGCACTTCGTCATCGTCGACGCCCAGGGGGATGCGGTCTCCATGACCACCACGGTGGAGAGCATCTTTGGATCAGGCCGGATGGTCGGGGGCTTTTTCCTCAACAACCAGCTCACCGACTTCGCCTTCGCCCCGGCAAATACCGACGGGACGCCAGCGGCCAACGCCATCGCCGGCGGCAAGCGGCCGAGGTCATCCATGGCGCCGGCCATCGTCCTGGACGGCGAGGGCCGGATGCTGGCGGCGGTGGGGTCCCCCGGCGGCACCTCGATCCTGGCCTATAATCTGAAGGCCCTGGTGGGGATGCTGGACTGGAAGCTGCCGGTCGCCGAGGCCCTGGCCCTGCCCAATCTGATCGCCCGGGGAACATCCTACGCCGCCGAGGGCGACAAGTTCGCGCCCGAGGTGGTTGAGGGCCTGGCCGAGCGGGGCGTCGTCTTCACCACCGTGGGGGGCGAGGGCTCGGGCCTTCATGCGGTGATGGTGACCCCCAACGGCCTGGACGGCGCCGCCGATCCCCGCCGGGAAGGCGTGGCGCGCGGCTTCTAGCCTGCCCGAACTCAGGCGCCTCTGCGGGCGATCCTGGGGGTCTTGCGCACGCGACGGGGGGCGGGCGCAGGGGCGACGGCCGCTGGCGCTCCGGGCAGTCTCAGCTCGAAGACCGAGCCCTCAGGGCCGGTCGACGCCAGGGTCAGGTCGCCCCCATGGCCCTGGGCGAGCTCCCGGGCGATGGCCAGGCCCAATCCCGCCCCGTCAGGTCGCCCGGAGCCGGCGAAGGGCAGGAAGAGACGCTCGCGCACCCGCTCGGGCACCCCCGGGCCATCATCGGCCAGGCGCAGGCGGCTCTCGCCCTCGGCCTGATCCAGGGTCACCAGGATGACTCCGCGTCCGTCGCGGTCCGGCTGCTGCTCGATGGCCTCCCGGGCGTTGCGCATCAGGTTGACCAGAATCCGGTGCAGCTGGTCGGGATCGGCGATGATCTGATCGGTGTCCCCGAGGCGAGACTCCAGGCGCACGCTATCGGGTGTCAGGCGAGCCTCCTCGGCGGCCATGGCCACCGCCTCGGCCACGGGGGTGGGGCGGACCTCCGGCGGCGGCTCCTGGGTCTTGCCATAGGTGAGGACGTGCGAGGCGAGCTTCACCGCCCGGTCCAGGGCCCGCTCCAGCCTGGGCAGGGCGCGGCTGACATCAGGGTCGGCCGAGGCCGCCAGCCGTTCGGAGGCGATCTGAGCGCTGGTCAGCATGTTGCGCAGGTCGTGATTGATCTTGGCCACCGCCTCCCCCAGGGCCGCCAGCCGGGCCCGGGCGTTCAGCGCCGCGCGAAGGTCCCCCTGCATCAGGGCCAGCTCCACCTCGGCGCGACCGATCTCGTCACGGCGCCCAGACAGCTTGACGCTCGCACGGGGATCGTCCGGGTCAGCCCGGAACAACTCCATGCCCCGGGTGATCCGCTGCATGGGGCGCACCAGGAACAGGTTGAGGGAGAGATAGACCAGACCCCCGGCCATGGCCGAGACAAAGGCGGTGACGGCGATCAGCCGCCAGAGATAGGCGATCAGGTCCTGACGGAGCTCATCATCTGGGGCGACGATCTCGATGAAGTCAGCGTCCCGGAACCGCGGCTCGGCCACCACCCGCACCATCCGGCCCTCGCCGCCGAACAGGGTCTGGAAAGGCGCCGCCAGCCAGGAGGCCACAGCCTGATCGCGCAGGTCCACCAGATAGGGGGTGCGGCTCATGTTCGACCCGCGCAGGACCAGACGGCGGACCCCATCGCTCTGGATGGCCACCCACTCCACCCCGGCCACTTCCAGCAGATCTGAGGAGAGTTGTTCGCTGACCACCCTGTCGGGGGCGACTTCGGTGGCCAGGGAGGCCAGCTCGGCGGCCCGCACTCGGTCCAGCAGCCATTGCTCCTCAAAGGCCGCCAGGGTCGGAGGCACGATCAAGGCGCCGCCAAACAGCACGAAGAGGCTGGTCAGGATCAGCAGGCGAGCAGAAAGGCCGCCCGGCCAGAAGAAGCCGCGTCTGGGGGGTCCCGAGGACTGCGGTGGCGAGGAAGGCTCCACCATGCCTGTCCGTTAATGCACCCCGCGTGATTGGGCAATGTGGCCGATCAATCCCGTGGCCTCGTTCCCTGGGGCTCAGGCGGTGGCCACCGCCTCGGCGGTGGACGAAAACCCGTCCGCCCGAAGCCGCGCGGCGAGGTCAGCCTTGATCCGCCCCACGAGGCCAGGGCCAGAGAACACCAGGGCTGAATAGAGCTGCACCACGCAGGCGCCGGCGCGGATCTTGGCGTAGGCCTCGGCCCCGGAGCTCACCCCACCGGCTCCGGCCAGGGGGAAACGTCCGTCGGCGGCCTCGTGAAACAGGCGCAGGGTCTGGGTTGAGAGGGCCATCAGCGGCGCGCCGGACAAGCCGCCCGTCTCGCCCGCCTGCGCCGATCTGAGGGGCGGTCGCGAGACGGTGGTGTTGGAGACAATCACCGCATCGAGCCCCGCGGCCGCCACCACATCGCAGATCGCCTCGATCTCCGCCTCGTCCAGGTCCGGCGCCACCTTGAGGAACATGGGAACCTTGCCCTCGGCCGGCAGGGCGTCCCGGGCCTCGACCAGCCGGCCCAACAACTCCTCCAGGGCGCCGCGGGTCTGCAGGGCGCGAAGGCCCGGCGTATTGGGCGAGGAGATGTTGATGGTGAAGTAGGAGGCCAGCCCCCACAGGCGGCGCAAGCCCGTCACATAGTCCCCGACCCGGTCCTCGGACTCCTTGTTGGCGCCGATATTGGCCCCCACCACGCCCCCACGACGTCGCGCCAATCGGCCGGCGAAGGGCTCCAGGCCTTCATTATTGAAACCCATGCGATTGATCACCGCCCGGTCTTCGGACAGGCGGAAGAGGCGCGGGCGGGGATTGCCCGCCTGGGGCAGGGGGGTGACCGTGCCGCACTCCACAAAGCCGAACCCCGCCGCCAGCATCGGCCGGTAAACCTGAGCGTTCTTGTCAAAGCCAGCGGCCAGACCCACGCAATTGGGCAGCGACAGGCCCGCGAATGTGATGGCCAGGATGGGATCCCCAGGTCCTGGGGTTCTCGGTCCCAGGCCAGCCTGCAGGGCGCGAATCGTCAGGTCATGGGCCTGTTCCGGATCCAGCTGACGCAGGGCAACAGCGGCGAGATCATGAACGATGCTCATGCCAGTCCTGTCAGGTTTGGAACCCCGTCGGGACCCAGGGGCGCCTCATGGATCGCACGGACCTTGGCCGCCTCCAGGGGGCCATAGAGGTGGGGGAACAGCTCCCCGCCCCGGGACACCTCCCAGACCACGGCCTCGCCGAGATCGCTGACCTCCAGCTCAAGGACCACAAGATCGGCCTGGCCGGCAAAGTGACGCCGCGCCGTCTCCTGCGCCTGGGCCGCCGTGGAGAGGTGGATGTAACCATCCTCAAGATCGACGGCTGAGCCGAGGAACTGTCCGGCCATCCGCGCCGCCGACCATTCGCTCCGGCGCAGAATCTTATAGATGCGGGTCAATCGTAACCTCCCCGGGGGGGCGTCATCAGGCCGTCATAGACCGGACGGCCCTGTCCATCGAAGAGGAAAACCGCCGCCGCCGAGGTGGGGAATCGCGCCCTGGCCGACTGCAACAGGTCCGGCGAGGCTCCGCCCTCCACCAGCAGGCGCAGGACCAGCTCGTGCAGGCCGGGATTGTGGCCGATGACCATCAGGGCGTCACTCGAGCCCGCCGCCTCGCGCACCCTCGCCAGCACGGTCTCAGCCTCGGCATGATAGAGGTCGTCGTGAAAACGCACCTCGCACGCGGGGCATACGCCCTTCAGGGCCTCCCAGGTCTCACGGGTGCGGGCGGCGGTGGACACCAGGGCGAGGTCCGGCCGAAATCCCATTTCCGCCAGACGTTCGCCGGCTTGCCGGGCGTCCTTCGCCCCGCGGGGGGTGAGACGCCGCGCGAAGTCGTCGCCGCTCGGGGAGTCCCGCTCAGCCTTGCCATGACGCAAGAGGATCAGCCGCTGCATTCCCACTCCATAGCCCAAGGCCGCACCCATAGCGCGACCCTGACCGGACGCGAAGCGGTTGACAGTCGCGGAGCTTGGCGGTCCAAGGCGGCATGAGCGACACGGCGGTTCCGATCCCGGCCATTGAAACCAACGGCGGAACCCTGCGCCTGCCCGCCGACGCCCCCCTACGCCTCGACTCCGGGGCCACGCTGGCGCCTCTTGAGGTCGCCTACAAGACCTATGGGCGACTGAACGCGACGCGATCCAACGCCGTGCTCGTCTGTCACGCCCTGACCGGCGACCAGCATGCGGCCTCGACCCATCCCATCACCGGCAAGCCCGGCTGGTGGAGCCGGGTGATCGGCCCTGGCCTGCCGCTGGATCCCGACCGCTATTTCATCATCTGCACCAATGTGATCGGCGGCTGCATGGGGTCCACCGGACCCTCCTCGATCGATCCGGCCACGGGCAAGCCCTACGGCCTGACCTTCCCGGTGATCACCATCGCCGACATGGTCCGCGCCCAGGCCATGCTGCTGGACGCCCTGGAGATCGAAACCCTGTTCGCCGTGGTCGGCGGGTCCATGGGCGGCATGCAGGTCCTGCAGTGGGCGGCTGACTATCCGCACCGGCTGCACTCAGCCATCTGTATCGCCGCGGCCGCCCGGCACTCGGCCCAGAACATCGCCTTCCACGAGGTCGGTCGTCAGGCGATCATGGCTGATCCGGACTGGCGTGGCGGCGCCTATGACGCCCATGGGGTCCGCCCCGAAAAGGGCCTGGCCGTGGCCCGCATGGCCGCCCACATCACCTATCTGTCCGAGGCCGCCCTGCAGCGGAAGTTCGGCCGCGAACTGCAAAGGGACGGCCTGTCCTGGGGCTTCGATGCGCCGGACTTCCAGGTGGAGAGCTATCTCCGCTATCAGGGCGCCTCCTTCGTCGACCGGTTTGACGCCAACTCCTATCTCTACATCACCCGCGCCCTGGACTATTTCGACCTGGCCGCCAGCCATGGCGGCGTGCTGGCCAACGCCTTTCGCAAGGCCCGGGACGTGCGGTTCTGCGTGCTCTCCTTCTCGTCGGACTGGCTCTATTCCACCGGTGAAAGCCGCGACATCGTCCGCGCCCTGAACGCCGCCGGCTGCCGGGCGAGCTTTGTGGAGATCGAGACCGACAAGGGCCACGACGCCATCTTCCTGGACGAGCCGGTGCTGGATTCCGCCCTCCGCGGCTTCTTTGAATCCCAGGCTTCCCGTCGGGGGCTGCCGTGAGCGCGCTGCGGGAAGACTTCAAGGAGATACTGCGCCTGGTGCGTCCCAACGCCCGGGTGCTGGACGTGGGCTGCGGCGAGGGCGAGCTGCTCGAACTGCTGACCCAGGAAAAGGCCGTCGATGGTCAGGGGCTGGAAATCAGTCCCAGCGGCGTGGCCGCCTGCCTGGCCAAGGGCATCGCCGCGGTCCAGGGGGACGGCGACCGCGACCTGGACCACTTCCCGACCCAGGCCTTCGACTACGCCATCCTGTCCAAGACCCTGCAGCAGATGCGCGAACCCCGGCACGTCCTCTCGGAGCTGCTGCGGATCGCTGACCGGGCCATCGTCTCAGTGCCGAACTTCGGCCACTGGCGGGTCCGTTGGGCGCTGCTGACCCAGGGCCGCATGCCCGAGACCAAGGCCCTGCCCGAACCCTGGTGGTCGACGCCGAACATCCACCTCTGCACCCTCCGCGACCTGACGACGCTCTGTGATGAGCTGGGCTTTCGGATCGAGGCCTGCGCCGCCGTCAGCCGCGGCCAGCCGGCCCGCAGCATCGATCCCTCCCGCGCCATCGAGAACTGGCGGGCCGAGACCGCGCTGTTCCTGCTGACCCGCGAACGCCCGCGACCACCAGCCCCGAAGCCGGCGGTCACGGGCGACCTGTTCGACTAGAGCTAGAACGCCAGGCGCGCGGTGACCCGGGCGTCATAGGCCTGGTAGTCCCCCCGCAATTCGCCGCCGCCCTCGAGGGCCAGGTCGAAGTGGCGGCTCAGACCCCGGACGCCCAGGCGAACCACCATGGCGCCGTCATCCAGTTCCGGCGCGGTCAGGGTGAAGGCCGGTCCGCCGCTGACGAAGCGGGCGGTGGTCGCGCCTGCCCCATCGCCAGTCAGGGCTCGGTAGCCCGCGGTCACCTCGGGCCGCCACAGCATCCGCTCGGGATCTCCGAAGGTGGCGCCGAGCGCCAGGCCGGCGAAGGCCGCCAACTGTTGACCCGTGCGATCCTCGATCGCGAGGTCGACCGCCTCTCCGCCGCCGCTCTCGGTGCGGCCATCCTCCCCCAGATAGACATAGTCGGCCCGCAGCATCGGCCGGACGTAGTAGCGACCGGCTCCAGCCGTCCATGACAGGGCCAGATGCGCCGTCCCCAGGGCTGCGTTCCAGTCGGAGGTCGCGGTCCGCGACAGGCCAGCGTCAAGGTCGGCCACCACCCGTTCGCCCTTGAACCAGGCATAGCCGCCGGTGGCGCCCGCCGAGGCCTGCAATCCCCCCGCCGAGGCCCGCCAGTAGACGCCCGCCGAAAGGGTTGAGCCGCTGAGGGTTTCGGCGGCGGCGGCGCCGTTCTCCTCCACATTCACATTGAGGAAGCTGGTCTGGATCCCGAAGGTCCCAAGGGCGGTTTCACCCCCCTCGACCCCGGCGGCGAAGCCGAACCCGTCAGCCTCAAATCCGGCGGCCCCATCCAGGTCCTGACGGTGGATGACGCCAATCTCCTGCGCCCAGCCGCGTCGGCGGCCCCGGGGCAGCAGGCCCTCGGTCTCGTCGATGCCCCGGGCCGTCGCCTCCTGGGCCACAGCGATCACCCGGAACAGGGCGCCCGAATAGTCCGGCAGGAACTGGTTATAGAGCCTGTTGAAGCCCGCCGCGTCGGTCTTGGACAACAGGGCGTCGCGGACGGCGGCGTCCCGGTCGAAGGCCTCGAAGACCGCTTCATAGGCGCCCGCATGGGCCGCGCCCAGGCCCGCCTCCTCGGCGGAGCGGCGACGGACGTCGGCGATGATCCTGTCCTGACCCTCGTCCACCCGCAGGCTGGTGCGATACAGCCACGGCCCCTCCGCCAGGAGCCCTTCATTGAGGGCGCCGCTGACCTGCAGATCGCTGGCCTGAATCAGGGTGAAGCTGGCGGGCCCAGTCAGCTTGGAGGTGAAGCGCAGGCCGATCTGCGCCCCCTCGGCGACCACCGCCTGGCCCGCGACGTCGAAGCGGCTGGCTGTGCCGGCGACGGGGTCGGCGGTGAGCACCAGCTTGGCGTCCGAACCGAGGCTCAGGCTGTCCAGGCTGAGCGCGCCGGTGTTGGTGGTGGTCAGGCGACCATTGCCCACCGTGATCGCCAGTCCCCCGCCCGCATCGCTCAGGGCGCCCCAATAGGTCGCGCCGCCATTGAGGGTCAGGTTATCGGCGCCGCCGCCGAAGGCCAGGGCGCCGGTCATCTGGCCGGCCAGCAGCTCCATCCGGGCCGGGCCAGAGCCGAACAGGACGTCTCCGGTGATGGTCGGGACCACGGTCTCGCTGGCGTTGGCGCTCTGGCGAACCGTAACGCCCGTGGTGTTGGCGCGCAGGTCCAGGGCGACGGCCCGCCCCTCGACCGCCTCGCCGGCGGCCGGGGCGAAGGCGGCGCTGATCAGGCCGGTGTTCTCCACCAGGCTCAGGGTTCCGGCGGCGTCCAGCACGGCGGTGGCCGACCCCTTGGCCCCGGTGATCGCAGAGAAGATCGTGCCGTGATTGGTGAGACGGTCAGCGGCGGCGCCGACGTCGATCTGGATGGCGCGGACATCCACGGCGGAGTCCGACACCGCCCGGCCCCGGATGGTCCCGCTATTGGCGATGACCGGAGCGGTCGCTCCGGACTTCAGATGCAGGCCGACGGCGCCAGCCTGGACCGCGTCGCCGGACACCAGGCCGCCCACCTGGATTCCCCCGGTGATGTTCGCAGCCCCGCCCTGTCCGCCGATCTCGATCCCAAGGCCGCGGACGCCGTCATAGAGGCCCACCCCCTGGACCGTGCCATTCACCACCAGGCCAAATCCGCCTCCGCCCACCGTCCCCAGGAAGAGGTCTTCGGCGCCGCCGATCTGCAGGCCCGCCGCGGCGCCATAGCTGGTGATCACCCCGGTGGACTCGCTGGCGTCGGGCACGCCGTCGCCGTCCTCATCATCATTATCGGGGTCATTGTCCGCCGGCGGCGCGTCCACCAGGACGCCCCCCTGCACGCTGCCGCGGACCCGCACCGCCGGCCCGCCCTGCAAGAGATCGTCAGCGTCCAGCTTGCTGACATCGGCGGGCCTGGTCGTATAGCGATAGCCCGTGGCGGTCACAGCCCCGCCGAGGATCAGGGTCCCGCCCACATGCCCGTCGACGGCCACCCCGACGGACTCTGCGCCCTGGACCACCACCCCGCCGGTGGTGACCACATCGCCCCCCACCGTGCTGGCCGCCCGAATTCCATAGCTACGATCCCCCAGCACCGAGATGGACCCCGCGGCGCGGATCGGACCATCGACGGCGCTTTCCGCCAGGATGCCCGCCGAATCATTGCCCTCGACCGTGATGGAGCCGCCGGTCTGCACGATGGAGCCATGAAAGGCCTCGCTGCCTGTGACCCGCACCCCGAAACGACGGACGCCTGTGGCGAAGGGGCCATCCAGGTCGCCATCGGAATCGGAGTCCGTCGGCTCATAGGTTTCGTCGACCCGCAGGACGCCGGACAGGACGACCTCTCCGCGGCGACCGCCCTCCACCAGCAGGGCTGTGGCGTCATTGGCGTCGGTGATGACCACCTCGCCCTCGATGGCGACGCTGTTGTCACTGTTGAGGGTCACCGCTGCGCCCCCCGCCGGCTTCACCGATCCGGCGCTGGAGATTCGCAGATTGTCGGGGGCGCCGGACGCCGCCGTGGCGGTGGTGACCGGCGTGGTGCGCGCCTCGCCGATGACGGTCTCCGCCCGGGCGACGCCCGCGGCCAGAATGAGAGGGCCAATCGCCGCCGCACTGAGCCAACGCCTGTCCATAATACCCCTCCAATGTGGCCGAAATGGCGACTTTGGAGCGGAAATGGCCCCCAAATGCGGAGGAAGTCGGGAGCCAATGAGGCCATGCCGGGGCCAATAGGGGCGGAGATAAGGCGCGGAAAATCGCCGTTCTTCCGAGGCGAGTCGAAAGATTCCTACTATCTCAGGCTGTTAGCTTCACCACACCCGCGTCGGGCCTATCCGGCAATGGCGGCGGCGTCCCGGTCGCCCGTGCGAATTCGCAGGGCCTGCTCCAGGTCGAGGACGAAGACCTTGCCGTCGCCGATCTTGCCGGTGTTGGCGGTGCGGGCCACCGCCTCGATCACCGCATCGGCGATATCGGAGGGCACGGCGATTTCCAGCTTCACCTTGGGCAGGAGCTTCACCTCATACTCGGCCCCGCGATAGACCTCGGTCTTGCCCCGCTGCCGGCCATAGCCGCGAACCTCGGTGACAGTTAAGCCCGAGGCGCCGGCCTCGGTGACAGCTTCGAGCACCGCGTCTAGGCGGCTGGGCTTGATGACCGCGACGATCATCTTCATGGCGACGGGTCTCCGCTGAGGGTCGGCGGAATGCCGAACAGGTCTAGAGAAGCTAGGACGTTCCGCGCCCGCCTCCAAGGGTGCGGAGGGGGATGGATGACGGGCGCCTGCGCCTTAGGCGCCTTTGGAACCGATCGTCAGGGGCTGGGGTTGCGCCGCGCCGGATCGCGGGTCGCCGGGATCGGCGCCATGACAGGCCGCGCGCCCCTGGATTTCACCCGCTGCGGACGGGCCTTGATGGCGTAGGTCTGCTTGATCGCTTCGATGAGCACCACACCGGAAAAGCGCGGCCACAGACGCGATCCGGCCTGCTCGAAGGTCTCGGCCTGACCCGACAGCCAGGACACCGGAGGCGCATACAGGGCGCGGGTGTAGCCGAGGGGTTCGAACTCCGCCTCCCGGATCAGTTGCGCCAGCTGGCGGCGGCTATAGGGACGCCCATGGCCAAAGGGGGTGCTCTCGGCGTTGGCCCACAGGCCGTCCCGGGCGGCGACCGCCACGATCACCCGCCCCGACGGCGCCATCACCCGCCAGACCTCCCGCAGCAGGGCCGTGGGATCAGGGCTTTCCTCCAGGGCGTGGATCACCAGGATTCGGTCGAACAGCGCATTCTGGAACGGCAGGGCGTCTTCATGCGCCAGGGTGGTCAGTCCGCCGCCGACTCCGGGCCAGATCTCCACCCCCTGCTGAGCGGGCATGGCCGCCACCACCCGCCGCGCCCGGGGACGGAAGGCGCCCAGATAGGGGGTGGGGTAGCCGAGGCCCAGGACGTCCAGCCCGGCGGCGTCCCCCCAGGTTTCGGTGAGTTTGCGGCCGACCATGGCGCGGGCCATGCGCCCCAGCTCGGAGGCGTAGAAGGCGCGCAGATCAAGGATGTCTCGACGCATGGGCCTTCGGCGTTAGGATGAGACGCGAAAACCTATCCTAGAGCCTGATGCGATCAAACGGCATCGTCTGATCGTTGAATCAGGCTCTAAACTCCAAGTCTTGAGCGCGTTTCGTCCCGACAACCGGTTCCCACCTATCGGAACGCGCTCTGGATCGGCGGCTGGCGACTTGTCCCCCCGCCCGAACATGACGAGGCGCAAGCATGGCCCTGAGGGTCCACCAGTTTCCCTGCCTGTCCGACAATTATGGCTTCCTGATCCAGGATGAGGCCACCGGCCAGGCCGCCACCATCGACACCCCGGACGCCGGCGCCATCCTGGCCGAGCTGGACAAGACCGGCTGGACGCTATCCCTGATCCTCAACACCCACTGGCATCCCGACCACGCCGGCGGCAATGCGGAGATCCAGGCCGCCACCGGGGCCAGGATCATCGGTCCGGCCGAGGTGCGCAAAATCGCCCCCTTGGACCAGGCGGTCTTCGAGGGGGATGTGGTCGAGCTGGGGGAGACCCGGTTTTCCGTGCTGGAGGTGGGCGGCCACACCCTGGGCCATATCGCCTTCTATGACGCCGAAGACTCCATCGCCTTTGTCGGCGACACCCTGTTCGCCCTGGGCTGCGGGCGGATGTTCGAGGGGCAGCCGGATCAGATGTGGGCGAGCCTGCAGCGACTGGCGTCCCTGCCGGAGGCGACCACCGTCTATTGCGCCCACGAATATACCGCCGCCAACGCCCGCTTCGCCCTGTCGGTGGATGACGATCCCGCCGTCGCGGCCCGCGCCCAGGAGATTTTCGCCCTGCGCGCCGAGGGACGGCCCACCGTCCCGACCACCATCGGCCTGGAGCGGCGAACCAATCCGTTCCTGCGGGCGCCGCTGCTGGCGCCGAAGATGGGGACCCGCCTCGGCGCCGACCACGAGGCCTTCGCCGCGGTGCGGGCCGCCAAGGACAGTTTCAAGGGCTGATCAGTTCGAGGACTGACAGGGCGCTGAACCTCAGCGCGCGCCCGTCGCGGCGAGAATGCGCTCGGAGGACGGGCGGCCGGCCAGGCCATCCTCCGGCGTAATGGTGATCAGGATGACGCCGGCGCGCAGGCTGGCGCCCGGGCGGCGGCCTTCGACCAGGGTCACCTTCTCGATGCCGTTCAGCACGTTGCGGCCGCTGGAATCGGCTGACAGTCGCACCACCGCCTCGGCCGCCACCATGGCCGCGTCGGCCACCAGGGGCGCGGTCTCCGGTGAGGCGTCGGCCTCGAAGGGAATCAGTCGGCGGGCCGCCCGGCTGGCCCGGGCGCTGGCCTGGGCCAGGCGTTGCAGCAGGGCTTCTGGACCCAGCGTCGGCAGCCGAAGGGGGTTGCTCCCCCCGACCAGGGCCGCAGCGGCTCCGGAGGGGCGGGCGGGCGTGAACACTGTCAGGCCGCCCAGCCGGGTGGCGCGCAGCACCGGCTGGCCCAGATCGTTCTTGTAGATGATGTCGCCCCGGGGGGCGGGATGGGGTTGCAGCACCCAGACCTCGGCGCTGTCCTCAAACTTCATCATCGGCCGCGGGGTGGACCGGTCCAGGATGAAGCCGCCGCCGTCCTCCACCGCATATTTGGCCACCGGCGGAGCCGCAAATCGGCGGCTGTCATAGCGGCCCTCGCCGAAGAGACCCTCGCGCAGGGAGCCCGGCGCCGCGGCGGCGGGCGCGCCCGAGGCGATCCCGGCCACGGCGAGAGTCGCCGCGACCAGGAGTCTCAAGGGCAGCATGGGTCGAGCGCTCATCATGGGCGATCACACATGCCGTTCGACTGGGGCGCTTTTGAGACGAGACCGGCGTTCAGCCGGCCATGTACTGGCCGCCGTTCAGCGACAGGGTCGACCCCGTCACATAGCCGGCGTGCTCTCCGGCGAGGAAGGCCACCATGTCGGCGATCTCCTCACCCCGGCCAAGGCGACCGACGGGAATCTGGCTGATGATGCCCTTCAGCACCTCTTCGGGCACAGCGGTGACCATTTCGGTGTCGATATAGCCCGGCGCGATACAGTTCACCGTCACCCCCTTGCGGGCGTTCTCCAGGGCCAGGGCCTTGGAGAAGCCGATCATGCCGGCCTTGGCGGCGGAATAGTTGGTCTGACCCACCTGGCCCTTCTGGCCGTTGATCGACGAGATGTTGATGATCCGGCCCCACCCGCGCTCGCGCATGCCCTCGATCACCTGCCGGGTCATGTTGAACAGGGAGTCCATATTCACCCGGATCACGTCGGACCACTGCTCGGAGTCCATCTTGTGGAAGAAGCCGTCGCGGGTGATGCCGGCGTTGTTGACCAGCACATCCACGGGACCGAGCTCGGCTGTCACCTTGGCCACGGCGGCCTGACAGTCGGCGAACACGCCCACATTGCCCTTGACCACCATGATGCCCAGCTCCCGGGCGCAGGCCTCGGCCGCGGCCTCATTGCCGGAATAGCCGGCGGCCACATGGAATCCGTCGCTCTTCAGTCTTTCACAGATGGCCCGGCCGATTCCGCGCGTGCCCCCGGTGACGAACGCCACTCTGGCCATAGGATTCCTTCCCTGTTTGGATAGTCGCCGAAAGCTTGAACGCCTTCTGGCTCAGACTTTTTCGACACACATGGCCACGCCCATGCCGCCGCCGACACACAGGGTCGCCAGACCCTTGGCGGCGCCCGAGCGCTGCATTTCGTGCAGCAGGGTCGTGAGGATGCGCGCGCCTGACGCCCCGATCGGGTGACCGATGGCGATGGCGCCGCCATTCACATTGACCTTGTCCGGGTCGAGGCCCAGTTCGCGCACCACACAGATGGACTGGGCGGCGAAGGCTTCGTTGGACTCCACCAGGTCGAGGTCGGCGACGCTCCAGCCGGCCTTTTCCAGGGCCTTGCGGCTGGCGGGGATCGGTCCGGTCCCCATGATCTCGGGCTCGACGCCGGCATGGGCCCAGGAGGCGATGCGGGCCAGCGGCTTCAGGCCGCGGGCCTTGGCCTCGGCGGCGCTCATCACCACCAGGGCCGCGGCGCCGTCATTGAGGCCCGAGGCGTTGGCGGCGGTGACCGAGCCCTCCTTGTTGAAGGCCGGGCGCAGGCCCGAGACGCTTTCCAGCGTGGCCCCGTGGCGGATGTATTCGTCCTGGTCGACGATGGTGTCGCCCTTGCGGCCCTTGATGGTCACGGGCGCGATCTCGCCTGTGAACCTGCCGGCCTTCTGGGCGGCCTCGGCGCGGTTCTGAGAGGCGACGGCGAAATTGTCCTGATCGGCCCGGGTGATCTGCCAGCGGGCGGCGATGTTCTCGGCGGTCTGGCCCATGTGATAGCCGTGGAAGGCGTCCCACAGACCATCCTTGATCATGGTGTCGACAAAGGCCAGGTCGCCCATCTTCTGGCCCGAGCGCAGATGGGCGGCGTGCGGCGCCTGGCTCATGCTCTCCTGGCCGCCGGCGATGACGATCTTTGAAGCGCCCTCGGCCACCTGCTGGGCCGCCAGCGCCACGGCGCGCAGGCCCGAGCCGCACAGCTGGTTGAGGCTCCAGGCCGGGGCCTCAGCCGGAATGCCCGCCGCCATCGAGGCCTGTCGGGCCGGGCCCTGGCCGGCGCCGGCCTGCAGCACCTGGCCGAGGATCACCTCATCAATATCGGAGGGCTTCAGTCCCGCCTGGGCGATCGCCGCCGAGATGGCCACGCGGCCCAGCTCATGGGCCGGGAGACTGGCGAGGGCTCCATTGAACGAACCCACCGGCGTACGTGCGGCCGCGACGATCACCACTTCGGTCATATGACGCTTCTCCCTGGCGTTACCCGGCTATCTATCAGGATGAATAGGGGCTTGGGCAAGGCCGGCCGCGCAGGCGGGCTGGATTTGCGATTTCCCTCGCATCCGCGATACTGCGCTGCAAATGCCGCCTTCGGGACCGCCTGAGGCGCAAAAAAGGTTTGAGGATCGCCATGGCCGACACCCAGGACAGCGCCAAGAAGTCGAGCGGCGAGCGCGTCGTCATCAAGAAATATGCGAACCGCAGGCTCTACAACACGGCCTCAAGCTCCTACGTCACCCTCGAGCACCTGGCCGACATGGTGAAGCAGGGCGTCGATTTCGTGGTCTATGACGCCAAGACCAATGACGACATCACCCGCACGGTCCTGACCCAGATCATCTTCGAGGAAGAGAGCCAGGGGCAGAGCCTTTTGCCCATCCAGTTCCTGCGCCAGCTGATCGGCTTCTATGGCAACTCCATGGAGGCCTTCCTGCCGAGCTATCTGGAGCTGTCGCTGGCCACCTTCGCCCAGCAGCACGAGCGGATGCGCACCCAGTTCACCCAGATCGGCCAGGCCACGCCGCTGGGCGCCTATGACGACCAGATCCGCCAGAACCTGGCCATGTTCGACCGGGCGATGAAGATGTTCACCCCCTTCGCCTATCCGCCCGGCAAGGGCGAAGCCGACATCCCGCGCCCCGAAGGCGCCGCCGAACCGTCCGCCGCGCCCGACGATACGCTGAAGGCCCTGCAGGACCAGCTGGCCGCCATGCAGGCCCAGATCAACAAGCTGGCCTCGAAGGAGTAGGCTGGGAGGCCCGATCGACCAAGACCGGACGCCGCGGTTCGGAAAGTTCAGTCCCCTTGGGCGTTCCTTAAGGATGGCGGCGCCAGGGTGGTCCGCCCTGGTCCCAGAAGGAGCGCGCCCTTGACCTCGTCTGTCGATCCCATCCGTCGGGTCGCTCGCCTGAGCCGCCTGCGTCGTCGGACCGATCAGGCCCAGGCCAGCGGGCACGACGAGCATCCGAACCTGCCGGTTCCGGTGTCCCAGACCCTGCCCGACCAGCCCGCGCCGACCATCACCGCCGGCGGCCCAGCGGTCTTCACCGCCCATGTCATCGGCGAGGGCGGGCAGAAGCGGGGCCTGCGCGGTGGTCCGCCGACCCTGAACGCCGCCCGCAGCGCCTATACCCAGACCGAATATTCCGGCCGGGCCGACCGCCGGGCGCGCAAGGGCGGCCTGACCCGCACCGATATCTAGGTCTCCCGCGGCTGATCCGATGAGCGGCCTGTCGGACTGCGCGCTCTAGCTTTTCAACCGCGCCAGCTCGGCCTCCAGGGCCGCCACCCGACGCTCCAGGGCTGCGATCCGGGCCTCTGGCCCCGCGCCGGGAATGGGCGTTGAAATGCCGGCCTGCCGGGCGATTTCGGCCGGGCTGACCCCGAGCAGCTCGGCGAAAACCCCCACCTCGTCCGCCGACAGCTCCCGCTGGTCCTTGTAGGCCAGCGCCAGGTCGGCCTCGCTCATGCCGGCGGCGGCGGCCAGGACCCGGCGGGTCAGGCCCCGCTGCGCCAACTGGGCGTCGAACCATGCCGCATCAAAAAACAGAGCCACAGGTCCCAGACCCTCCGAACTTGGCGCCGGTCTTGCTTAACCGGGGATAACCCTTTGTGCGTTTTCCAAGGTTGCGTCTCATGATGGCCCTGGCCACCCGCGTTTTCGACATCACCCTGGTCGCCCTGATCTTCACCGCCCTGACCTGAGGCCGACCCGGTTTCAGGCGCCGCCGGTGAAGTCGATGTCGCGACGGGCCGCGACAATGGTGACGATGAAGCCCGCCAGGACGTCCAACAGCACCATCAGGGTGATCAGGAAAAAGGTCGAGGTGGCGAAGGCCGGCGCCAGCAGAAACTGGATCAGGCAGACGATGAACAGGATCATCGACAGGGCGTGATTGACGATGGCCACCCCACGACTGGTGGTGGATTTCAGCAGCTCGATGAACAGCACCACCAGGGCCGCGGCCAGGAACAGGTCCCCCAGGGCCACCGGCCAGTCCACATTGGAGGCCATGCGGATGGTGAACAGCGCCTCGGTCATCCGGGCGTCGGCGTCCACCGCCGAGAACCCGCCCACCAGGGTCAGGGCGACGAGGTTGTAGACCAGCACCGGCAGGGCCAGCAGTGGAAATGCGGCGAAGTTGCGCAACGGTTCTTCCCCCAGGGGGCCGGGCGGCCCGGACCGATCTTAACCCCCAAGGCCGAGCTGCGGAAAGCGCCTGCACGCCCTGCGGGCGCCCCGCCGCCTCTGCTCTCAGATCTCGTCCACCCCTTGCGGCCGCCGCGACCGGCTCTGCAGCCACATGACCCCCAGGAGGTCCGAGGCCGAGGCCCAGAGCCGCCCAAGGTTGGTGTACTTCGAGGCGCCGGTCTGGCGATGACGGTGCCCCACCGGCAGGAAGGCCACCTGATAGCCTTCCCGCAGCATCAGGGCCGGCAGGTAGCGATGGATGTGATCAAAATAGGGAAGCTCCAGGAAGGCCTGGCGCCGGAAGGCCTTCAGGCCGCAGCCGGTGTCGTTGGCGGTGTCGCCCAGCAGGCGCTTGCGGACGCCATTGCCCAGCCGCGAGGCGATCTTCTTGGCGCGGCTGTCCTGCCGTTTGACCCGCTCCCCCCCCACCAGGGCCACCTGCGGCCCGGCCGCGGCCAGGGCGTCCACCAGGGCCGGGCCATCGGCAGGGTCGTTCTGACCGTCGCCGTCCAGGGTGACGATGATCGGCGCGCGGGCGGCCATGACGCCGGTGCGGATGGCCCGGCTCTGGCCGGAATTGCGCTGGTGCCGCAACAGACGCAGCTGCGGCAGCTCTCGCTTCAGGTCGGAGAGGACGGCGACCGTGGCGTCACGGCTGGCGTCATCCACGAAGATGATTTCAATATTTCGGTCGGAGAACGCCGTGGCGATCTCCCGGGCCAGGGCGGGCGCGGCGCCTTCTTCGTCGAAGACGGGAACGACCACGGAAATGTCAGGACTCGGGTGCATTCCCCTCAATAGCGGAAAACTTGGCCGGAGCCAGATCGTGCTATCACCGCAATCATGACGTTTCAGTCCAGTCTTCAATGGGCGAGCCAGGGCTGGCGCGGCCCGCTGTTCGCCGCCCTGCTGGCCATGGTCGCCGGCCTGCCCGGCGTGTTCGCCATGCCGCCGCTGGATCGCGACGAATCGCGATTCGCCCAGGCCACCGCCCAGATGCTGGAGACCGGCGACTTCGTGGTCATCCGCTATCAGGACGAGCCGCGGTTCAAGAAGCCGGTGGGCATCCACTGGCTGCAGGCCGCCAGCGTCTCGGCGGTCTCGGCGGTGGAGGACCGGGAGATCTGGGCCTATCGCCTGCCGTCCCTGCTGGGCGCCATGCTGGCCGCAGCGGCCTGCGCCTGGGGCGCCGCGGCCTTCTTCGGCGCGCCCGGCGGGCTGATCGCCGGGGCGCTCCTGGGCTCGAGCCTGCTGCTCTCCACCGAGGCCTTCATCGCCAAGACCGACGCGGTGCTCTGCGGATCGGTGGTTCTGGCCCTGGCCGCCCTGGGGCGGATCTATGGCGCGGCCCGGGGCGGGCCGCCCGCGGGATGGCGGACTCGCCTGCTGTTCTGGCTCGGGCTGTCCCTGGCCCTGCTGGTCAAGGGACCGGTCGGCCTGATGGTGGCGCTGCTCACCATCATCGCCCTTGTGGTCTGGGAGCGAAGGGCCGACTGGCTGGGGGGATTGGGCCTCACATGGGGGCCGATTCTGCTGGTCGGACTGGTGGGGCCCTGGGCCTGGGCGGTGACCGTGGCCACCGACGGGGCGTTCTGGAGCACCGCCCTGATGAGCGATCTCGCCCCGAAGCTGGCCGGCGGTCATGAGACCCATGGGGCGCCCCCGGGCTACCACCTGCTGGGCCTGAGCCTGCTGGCCTTTCCGATGACCCTGCTGATCCCCGCCGGCCTGATCGCGGCCTGGACCCGGCGCCACGAACCGGGGGTGCGGTTCGCCCTCTGCTGGCTGATCCCCACCTGGATCGTGTTCGAACTCGCCCCGACCAAGCTGGTCCACTACACCCTGCCAGTCTATGGCGCCCTGGCCTGGCTGGCCGCAGCCGCCCTGCAGGCGCCCCTGGGGCGCATCGCCCGCTGGACGGGGGCGGGCCTGGGCGCCTTGGCGGGCCTGATCCTGGCCGGGCTGTGCTTCGCCCTGTTGTCCAATTTCGGCGCCGCCGCCGATGTCACCGCTGCGGCCGCCGCCGGAGGCCTGCTGGCGGCGGCGGGCCTGCTGGGCGCCTTCATGCTCGTCAACCGCGCCCCTCGGGGGGCCATCGTCACCGCCATGGCCCTGACCGTGCTGGGGCACGGGGCCCTGTCGGCGGGGCTCGCCCCGGGTCTGGCGCCTCTCTGGTCCTCAGCCAGGGTGGCGCGGATCCTGGAGTCCGAGCGGCTGTTGCCGCGGCAGGGCATGGCGCCCTCCCCGGTCGCCGTCGCCGGATATGCTGAGCCGAGCCTGGTCTTCGCCCTGGGCACGCCGACCAAGCTTGGCGCGCCGGCCGACGCGGCCCAGGCCATCGCCACCTTCCGCCCCGCCGTCGTGGAGGCCGCCAGTGAGGCCGACTTCCGCCAGGCCCTCGACGACCGCGGCCTGCGGGTGCGCATGGTGCGTCAGGTGACCGGCTTGAACTATTCCAACGGGCGGCCGGTCGTGCTGCGGATCTATGTCAATGACGCGCCCCGGCCCCAAGCCCCCGCCGCCCCGGAGGCCCCGCCATGAGCCGCACCATCCAGATCGTCGAGGTCGGGCCCCGGGATGGCCTGCAGAATGAGAAGGTCCTGCTGGAGATCGACCAGAAGCTCGACTTCATCACCCGCCTGCGGGCCGCCGGCGCCCGGCGGATCGAGACCGTCTCCTTCGTCAATCCCAAGCGCGTGCCGCAGATGGCGGGCGCCGAGGAGATCATGGCCGCCCTGCCCGCCGAGGCCGGGTTCTCGCCCATCGGCCTTGTGCTGAACGCCCGCGGCTGGGAGCGGGCGGTGGCGGCGGGCTGCGCCGAGGCCAATGTGGTGGTCTGCGCCACCGACGGCTTCGGAATCCGCAACCAGGGCGCCACCACCGCAGAGCAGATGGACACCTTGGCCGCCATTGTTGAGCGCCGCCAGATCGAAGGCGGGCCGGTTCTGTCGGTGACCCTGTCGGTGGCCTTCGGCTGCCCCTTCGACGGGGAGGTCAGCACCGACCAGGTGGTGGCCCTGGCCGCAGCCGCCGCGAGCCTGGGGGTTCCAGAGATCGCCCTGGCCGACACCATCGGCGTCGCCGATCCCTGGACCGTGCGTGAGCGGATCACCGCCGTGCGCGCCGCCGCGCCTGACGCCGCCTTGCGGGTTCACTTCCACGATACGCGCAACACAGGCCTGGCCAACGCCTTCGCCGCCGTGGAGGCCGGGGTCGATGTGCTGGACGCCAGTTGCGGCGGCCTGGGCGGCTGTCCCTTCGCCCCGGAGGCCACGGGCAATATCGGCACCGAGGATCTGGTCTACATGCTGGAGCGGGCCGGGTTCGAGACGGGCTATGATCTCGACGCCCTGATCGAGACCGCCCGCTGGGTGTCGGGCCTGCTGGGCAAGCCGCCGGCGGCCTCGGTCAGCCGGGCCGGCGGATTTCCAAAGATCTGACTCCAGAGCCTAGACGGCCCGGCCGGTGAGCCGCCAGAGCAGGGGGCGGATGACCGCCGCGCCGACCACCAGGGGCCAAAGGAGCCAGGCCGCAGCCGCCTCCCCAGCCCCGCGGGCGCGTTTGCGAAAATAGCGGGCGAGACCCAGGCCCTTATAGAGCTCCACCTGCAGGGGACTGGCGCGGCTGGTGTGGCCCAGATGGATCACCTCGGCCTTGGGATGGAACATCACCTCGCCGCCGGCCTCGCGCACTCGCCAGCAGAGATCGATGTCCTCCACATGCAGGAAGTAGCCTTCGTCGAACCCGCCAAGACGGGCGTAGTCGGTCCTGCGCATGGCGAAGAAGGCGCCGGAAATGGTCGGAACCGGGCACAGAGCGGCCGGCGCCGTCTCATTCTCCCAATGCACCTCGAAACGTCGCAGGGCGGGCGCCCGCCGGGTCAGGCCGCTGAGGGACAGAAGGGCGGCCACCGGGGTGATCTCGCCGCGCCGGGCGCCGCGCTGCTCGCTGCCATCGGCGTTCAGCACGCGGCCCCCCACCAGACGCATGGTCTCGGCGCCCATCACCGCCCTGGCCAGGCCATGGGCGCCGCCGGGCTGCAGGAAGGCGTCGGGATTGAGGAAGATGAGCACCTCGCCGGTGGCGGCCCTGGCGCCCAGATTGGCCCCGCGGGCGAAGCCCACATTGCCCTGCCCGCGCACCAGCCGCATCTGTGCGTGGCGCTCAGCGAAGGCGTCCAGAACGGCCGACTCGCTGGGATCAGAGCCGTTGTCGACGACGATGAATTCGTCCACCTGCGGATCGTCGAGCACACAGGCGAGGCTCTGGTCCAGAGCCTCGCCTGTCATGTACACGACCATGATCACCGAGATGCGAGCATCCTCGGCGATTCCATGCGGCGTCGGGGCGGTCTCGACCGCCACAAACGATGCGCCGATATCGTTCATCCAGCCTCCATGGCCTCGGCGGACCCCCCGGAATCCACCTCGCCCCGAGCCTCGCGCTCAACATCGGGCGGAAGCGCCTCGGAGGCAAGCGCTGAGACGGCTTCCTCCAGGGTCAGGATCTCCTGTCCCTGAGATCCGAGGCGTCGCAGAGCCACCTTGCCCTCCTCGGCCTCGCGGCGACCGACGACGGCGATGACGGGGGTCTTGGTCAGGCTGTGCTCGCGGATCTTGTAGTTGATCTTCTCATTCCTCAGGTCGGTCTCCACCCGCAGGCCCGCCGCCTTCAGCCTCGCCGCGGCGGCCCGGGCGAAGTCGTCGGCGTCCGAGGTGATCGTCGCCACCACCACCTGCACAGGCGCGAGCCACAGGGGGAAGGCGCCGGCATAGTTCTCAATCAGCATGCCGATGAAACGTTCCATCGAGCCGGCGATCGCCCGGTGCAGCATCACCGGGCGCTGCTTTGAGCCATCCTCGGCCACATATTCGGCGTCCAGGCGCTCAGGCAGGACGAAGTCCAGTTGCAGGGTGCCGCATTGCCACGTCCGGCCGATGGCGTCGCGCAGGTGGAATTCGAGCTTCGGGCCATAGAAGGCGCCTTCCCCGGGCAGGTGCTCGACCCCCATGTTCACCGCCTGCCGGGCGGCGCGCTCAAGCTTGGCCTCGGCGATGTCCCAGATTTCGTCGGTGCCGGCCCTGAGGTCGGGCCGCAGGGCGAGCTTCACCGAGTGCAGTTCGAGGCCAAAGTCGGCATAGGCGGAGTTGAGCAGGCGGACGAACCGCTTGGTCTCCTCCTCCACCTGATCCTCACGGCAGAAGATGTGGGCGTCGTCCTGGGTGAAGCCGCGCACCCGCATGATGCCGTGCAGGGCGCCGGAGGGCTCATAGCGATGGCAGGCGCCGAACTCGGCCATACGCAGGGGCAGGTCGCGATAGGACTTCTGGCCGACATTGAAGATCTGCACGTGGCCGGGGCAGTTCATCGGCTTGACGGCCAGGCTCTCGCCTTCGGCGGTCTCGCAGACGAACATGTTGGCGCCGAACTTCTCCCAGTGACCCGAGGCCTCCCACAGGGTGCGGTCCAGGATCTGAGGCGTCTTGACCTCCTCATAGCCGTCCTTGGTCAGGCGTCGGCGTATGTACTCCTCGACGGCGCGGTAGAGGGTCCAGCCCTTGGCGTGCCAGAAGACCATCCCCTTGCCCTCTTCCTGGATGTGGAAGAGGTCCATGGCCTTGCCGATCCTGCGGTGGTCGCGGCGTTCGGCCTCTTCCACCCGTTGGATATAGGCTTCCAGATCGGCCTCGGTGGCCCAGGCCGTGCCGTAGATCCGCTGTAGCTGGGCGTTGCGGTGGTCGCCCCGCCAGTAGGCGCCGGCCAGCTTGGTCAGCTTGAAGGCCTTCCCCACATGTTTGGTCGAGGGCAGGTGCGGGCCGAGACACAGGTCCTTCCAGGCCCCCTGCCAATAGACGCTGATCTCCTCGGATTCCGGCAGGTCCTCGATGATCTCGGCCTTGTAGGCCTCGCCTATCCCACGGAAGTGCTCGATCGCGTGGTTGCGGTCCCAGACCTCCCGGCGGATCGGCTCGTCGCGCTCGACGATCTCGCGCATCTTGGCCTCGATCTTTTCGAAGTCATCGAGACTGAAGGGCTCGTCGCGGGCGAAGTCGTAATAGAAGCCGTCCTCGATGGACGGGCCGATGGTCACCTGGGTGCCGGGGAACAGCTCCTGAACCGCCTCGGCCAGCACGTGGGCGGCGTCATGGCGGATGGTCTCCAGGACCTCGGGGTCCTCCCGCGTCAGGATCTGGAAGGCGCCGCCATGGTTCAGGGGCCGTTCCAGGTCCAGCAGCTGGCCGTCCAGCTTCACCAGCACGGCCTTCTTCTCCAGGGACTTGGAGATGCCCGCGGCGATCTGGCGGCCGGTCACGCCGACCTCAAAGGGCCGTTTTGAACCGTCGGGAAAAACGAGCTCGATCATGTGTCACACGTCCATTTGCGCGCCGGCGACTCGTCGGAGCGGCCCGGCGGCGGAGGCGGCGGATCATAGCCCGAACCGCCCCAGGGGTTGCATCGGCACAGCCGCCGCGCCGCAAGCCAGGAGCCGCGCCAGGGGCCGTGATCGATCAGCGCCTGAGCCGCATAGTCCGAACAGGTCGGCAGAAAGCGGCAATGGCGTCCGATCAAGGGGGAAAGCGTCAGCTTGTAGGCGCGATGAGCGCCTCTGACGCAGGATTCATAGGGGGTCATGCCGGCCGCAGGCTTGCGAATACTCGCAGCGATTACGTTGCGGGGGCGGTCAAATCAAGCCGCGCCGGCGGGGCTAGTTCGCGTCATGGCCTGACGGACAGCATCGACCGTCGCCTCGAACGCCAGAAGCGTGGAGGCGTGGCGGGCGGGATAGTCCTTCACCGGCGCAAGCATGGCGAGATCCGAAAAACGTCCAAGCGGCGCGTCTGCGCCATCCTTCAACATAGCACGGAAGGCGTCCCGGGCCATCTCGATCTCCGCCAGACTGGCGCCGACCACGTGGGTCCCCAGCACGGCGGCGGCGGCCTGGCCCAGCGCACAGGCCTTCACGTCCTGGGCGAAGTCGACCACCTGGTCGCGCTCGAGGCGCACATCGACCACCACCCGGCTGCCGCACAGCTTGGCCACCTTCTCCGAGGTGCCGTGCGGCTGCGCCAGACGCCCGGCCCGGGGCATGTTGGCCGCGAGTTTCAGAAGCCTGCTCGAATAGAGATCGTCGATCATGGGACTGATCTAGGCATTCAGCGGGACCTGCGCCACGCGGCCTCCGCCTTCGCCTTCAGCGCCTCGCCCATGGCGGCGAAGCCCTTCTTCAACGGCCGCTGAACCCGCTTGGCCGCAGCCGGACCCAACAGGCCCTGATACAGCTCGCCATTGGAGACGATGCAGGCATGGTCGGCCACCTGATCGATCTCGATATAGCGGATGGCCACGCCCAGCCCGCTGGCCACGCTGGTGCGCCAGTGCAGCTGTTCATTGGGCACCCAGTCCAGAACCACAGGCTCGATGTGCCGCTGGGGCTGGTCGGGCAGGGCCAGGGTCAGCTCAAGGGGCGCGCCAATCGACAGGACCCCTGAGGCCCGGGGGTAAAGGGGATTCCACTCCGGCCAGGCGTTGAGATCGGTGATCAGCGCCCAAAGCGTCTCGGGCGGAGCCTGGACGCCGATGCGGTGCTCGAGTTTGAGCCCGCTTGGTCCCGAGCCGCCCTTGCGCTTGCCAAAGCCGAACCCCGGCATGAAGGACGGCGATAGCTGGCTGGTCGCCAGGGCGTTGGTGTTGCGGTTCATGCCCATCATGACTCAGTCCTCCAGAGAGACGGGGGGTCGGCGCATCAGGTTGGCTCCTTCAGCCGCCAGGTGGCGCCATCTGCGGAATCCATGACCACCACATTGAGGGCGTTCAATTCGTCCCGGATAGCATCGGCCCGTGGCCAATCCTTGGCGGTGCGCGCGGCGATGCGATCAGCGATCAGCCCCTCGACCCTGGCCTTCAGTTCAGGGTCAGCCCCGCCCTGAAACCAGGATTCCGGATCGGCCTGCAGGAAGCCCAACAGGGCGCCGGAGGCCAGCAGTTCGCCCTTGGCCTGGGCGCGGGCCGCCTCGTCGCCGGTCTCGATGATCGAGGCCAGCGCGAACAGCTCGGCCATGGCCTGGGCGGTGTTGAGGTCGTCCTCCAGGGCCGCCAGGAAGCGTGGGGCTGGGGCGTCGGTGCTGGCGGTGATGTCGGCGGAGCGGCGCAGGGCGCCATAGAGCCGGTCCAGGGACTTGCGCGCCTGTTCCAGCAGTTCGCCTGACCATTCCTGGGGCGCGCGATAGTGGCCGACCAAGAGGGCCCAGCGGACCGCCTCGCCCGGCGTCTCCTTCACCAGGTCATGGACCAGGACCACATTGCCCAGGCTCTTGGACATCTTTTCCGAACCGAAGTTCAGGAAGCCATTGTGCATCCAGTAGCGGGCATAGTCGCCCCCGTGCCCGGCCTCGCAGCCGTGGGCGGCGCAGATTCCTTGGGCCAGTTCGTTCTCATGGTGGGGGAAGATCAGGTCGTTGCCGCCCCCGTGGATGTCGATGGGCAGGCCGAGCGTCTGCTCGATCATGGCCGAGCACTCGATGTGCCAGCCGGGACGCCCAGGCCCCCAGGGGCTGTCCCACACCGGCTCGCCCGGTTTGGACGGCTTCCACAGGACGAAGTCAGCAGGGTTGCGCTTATAGGGCGCCACATCGACCCGGGCGCCGGCGATCATATCCTCCAGGCCGCGGCCTGAGAGCTGGCCATAGTCGGGATAGGCCTCCGTGCTGAACAGCACATGGCCCTCGGCGGCATAGGCCGCCCCCTTGTCCACCAGACGGCCGATCATCTCGATGATCGCGTCCATGGTCTGGGTGGCGCGGGGCTGGAAGGTGGGCGCAAGCGCCCCCAGCGTCGCCATGTCGCGATTATAGATGTCGAGATAGCGCTGGGTGATGACGTCGATCTCGACGCCTTCGGCCTGGGCCTTGGCGTTGATCTTGTCGTCCACGTCGGTGACGTTGGCCGCATAAAGCACGGCGTCCCGGCCATAGATGTGACGCAGCAGACGGAACAGCACGTCGAACACCACCACCGGCCGGGCGTTGCCGATATGGGCGTAGTTATAGACCGTCGGTCCGCAGACATACATCGTCACCCGCTGGGGATCGACGGGGACGAAGGGCCGCTTTTCACGGGCCATGGTGTCATAGAGATTCAGGGACATCGACCATACTGACGCTGCGGAACGGTTGCCCGCTCGGTTTAGGGAACCATATACAGATCAGCCGGGCGGGAAGACAGGGGGCGCATCTGCTCAAGCTTCCCGACCGTACCTCGGCGGCACGCGTCATTTCCGGAGCCCTCGCTCCGGCGCAACTCAGCACCAGAAAGACCCGAATCAATCCCATGGACGCCATCACCCCTGAACGGACCATCGTCGGCGCCGACCTGGAACCCGTCGCCCGCCCGACCCGCGAAGAGGCCATGGCCGCTGTTCGCACCCTGATCGCCTGGGCCGGGGACGATCCCCGCCGCGAGGGCGTGATCGACACGCCCAAACGGGTGGTGGACGCCTATGCTGACTGGTTCGAGGGCTATGGCGCCGATCCGGCCAAGGAGCTGTCGCGGACCTTTGAGGATGTGCAGGGCTATGACGACATCGTCATGCTCCGCGAGATCGAGGTGGAGAGCCACTGCGAGCACCACATGGCGCCCTTCCTGGGCAAGGCCTATGTGGCCTACATGCCGACCAACCGCGTCGTCGGCATCTCCAAACTGGCCCGGGTTGTGGAGATCTACGCCAAGCGTCTCCAGACCCAGGAGACCATGACCCAGCAGATCGCCGACGCCATCACCGACAGCCTGCGCCCGGCCGGCGTGGCCGTGCTGATCGACGCCCAGCACCAGTGCATGACCACCCGCGGGGTCCACCACCGCCACGTCAGCACCATCACCACCCAGTTCACCGGCGTATTCAAGACCGACAACAGCCTGCGCCAGCGGTTCCTGGACTTCGTCAACAAGCGCTAGGTGGCCCGCTCCGCCCGGCGCGGCGGATGGACCAGGGTCACCAGGACGAAGCTGAGCATCATCAGCAGGTACCAGGACCCCATCTTGGCCAGGCTGACCGGCGTCCAGCCGTCAGCCTGGTCGGGATAGACCCAGGCCGAGGCGTAGGTCCCCAGGTTCTCGGCGATCCAGATGAAGAAGGCCGTCAGGATCGCCGCGGCCAGCAGGGGCATGCGCCGGTCCCTCAGGTCTGGGCGGTAGACCACCGAGGTGCGGGCGAAGATCACCACGGAAAAGGCGAACAGCCCCCAGCGGATGTCGGGCAGATAGTGGTGGCTGAAGAAGTTGGCATAGGCCAGCACCGCCAGGATCCAGGGCGCCCAGACCGGGGGATAGCTGGCGAAGCGGATATCCATCAGCCGGATGATCCGGGCCATGAACGAGCCGACGCAGGCGTACATGAAGCCTGAGAACAGCGGCACCTCGCCAATGCGCAGCAGGCTTTCCTCCGGATAGGTCCAGGAGCCGTGGGCGGTCTTGAAAAGCTCCATCGCGGTCCCGACGCCGTGGAAGATGGCGATGACCAAGGCCTCCCTCGGCCGCTCCAGCCCTGTGACAAGCAGGAAGACCTGCAGGAGCACCGCTGCGATGACCAGGAAGTCGTAGCGGGCCAGGGGCGCGCCGTCCGGCCACCAGAAACTGGTGGCCACCAGCAGGGCCAGCATGGTCCCGGCGAACAGGCAGGCCCAGGCCTGCTTCAGTCCAAACAGCAGGAATTCATAGGCGCCGGCCCGCCACGGCGCGCCAAGCGTCCAGGGCCTGGCCCAGGCGTCGAAGGCCTCGACCCTGGCCTTGATCTGGTCCTTCAGGTTCACCGGGCGGCGAGCTAGGCGACCACCACGTCGAGCAGGCTTCGGGCCAGGGCGTCAGCCGCGCCGCTTCCCTTCAGGGTGACGGCGACCGTGGCGCGGGTGGTCATCGAATAGGCGACGATCGAAGCTGCATTCGGCTCTCCAGCATAGAGCCAGGTGTCGGCTGGGGCGCCCGCCTCGGCGGCGAGATCGCGCACCCGGACCCCGAGACCCACATAGTCGGCCAGCTCTTCGCCCACGGGATGGAGCCGGTAGAACCGCCGCCGGGTCATCTCGCCCCCGTGCAGCCGGTCCCCCAGCAGGTCACGCCAGAATCGCACCACGTCCAGGGCCGAGGCGTTCACCGCGACCGGCTCGCCGGCGGTGAAAATTGTCTCCCCCAGATCCCGCCGCGTCGCGATCCTCTGGGCCAGCAGGTCGGACATGGGGGCGTCGGCGGCGGCGGTGAGGACCTGGGCCAGCAGGGCGTCATTGGCCGGCGACAGGCGCATCGCCGCGCCGGGCTGGAACAGGGCGGCCTGGGGCTCAGGCGCCGTCAGGTCGGGGAGGCCGCTGGTATGGGCCAGCAGGTCCTCCAGGGTGATCCAGGCGGCGTTGGGCAAGTCCGGCGCCCATCGGGCGATCTCGGCGTCCAGGGTCAGGGCGCCGCCTTCCACCATCTGCGCCGCCGCAGTGGCGACATAGGCGCGATCGAGCCCGTCCCAGGCGAACTGCGCCGCGGGCGCCGTCCCGTCGCGGGTCCAGCTCTGAGTCCAGACGGCGCCGCCCGGCTCGGCCAGGGCCGCCGTCGCCGCCTCGACCCCGGGCGTCGCGGTCACGCCCTGGATGAACCGGTCCTCGATGGCGTCGCGGATCACCGGCTGCAGGCGCGCAGAAACCGCCGTGCGGATCTGGTCGAACTGCCAGTCGCCCAGCTGCTGGCGCAGGGGCGGACCGGCATAGTCGGCCCGGCCAGCCCGTGGCGCCCGGCCCCCTCGCCGGCCAAGACCGAAGGGCCACTGGGCGAAGGCCGGCGCGGGCGCGGCCAGGACAGCGGCGGACAGGAGGGCGCGGCGGCTGAGGCTCATGTCGAATCGTCTCCCTTGGAAAGGCGCAAGCTGCGCTGCGGCGCCTCCCCCTGCCTGAGAAGGAGGGCTATAGTTTGCCCATGTCCGTGCAATTTCCCACCGCTTCCGACACCCACGCCCTGGAGCGCGGCGAGGTCATCGCCCCGCGCTTCGACACCAACGGCCTGATTGCGGCGGTCGCCACCCATGCCGAGACCGGCGAGGTGCTGATGTTCGCCTGGATGAACGCCGAGGCCCTGGCCCTGACGCTCTCCACCGGACAGGCCCACTATTACAGCCGATCGCGCAAGGCCCTCTGGCTCAAGGGCGAGACCAGCGGCCAGGTGCAGCAGGTGGTCGAGACCCGGATCGACTGCGACCAGGACTGTGTCTGGATCAAGGTGCTGCCCCAGGGCGACGGCGGCGCCTGCCATGTGGGCTTCCGGTCATGCTTCTATCGGGTGGTCGAGAATGGAAGGCTGGTCGAGCGGCCCGACTGAGCCAGGCCGCTCGACCCTGATCCTCAGATTTCGACCGGCTTGAGCGGCGAGACGCCGCCCTCCAGGGGCGAGACGGCATAGGCCTTGCGCACGCGCGTCTCATAGTCCCGGGAGGTGATGGACGAGACGGTCATCAGATCCCCACGGGCCATGTCCGGCGTCAGGGTCAGCAGGACAAAGCCCTTGGCGTCGTGGTCGCTATGGACCACCTCCTTGGCGCCCTTGATGTAAAGCTCGCCCACCGGCAGATCCTTCACCGTGTCGCCGGCCCCCGGGCTGGTGATTCCGGTGGTGCCGAACTCCACGGCGCGCAGCACGCCGTCGTCGTCGTGCAGTTCATTGACCCAGAAGGCGTGACTGTCGCCGGAGACGACGATGGCCCGGGCCCCGGCGGCCTCGACGGCGTCATAGAGGCGCTCGCGGGCGGCGGGATAGCCGTCCCACATGTCCATGCCATAGGGCAGACCCATGGCGGCCAGACGCTCCATCTGCTCGATGCGCCGGGCGATGTCCTCGGGCTGGGCGGCGATGGCCGCGGCCACGGCCTCTTCGCCGAGGACCTTGCTCGGGCTGGGGACATCCATCCGGGCCATGACCACCTGGTTGCCCAGGATCTGCCAGGTCCGGCCTGACTGGACCGACTGGGCCAGTTCCTTGGCCAGCCAGTCTTCCTGAGCGGGGCTCATCATCCGGCGGGCGGGATCCGCCAGCTTCTGGCGGAAGGCGGCAAGGTCGGGCTGGCCATCCACCACGGGCAGGTCACGGCCATAGTCCAGCTGGTCGTCCCGGGCGGTCAGCCGGGTCTCCAGCATCATCAGGCTGGCCAGGTCGCCAAACTGGAAGCTGCGGTTCATGGCTTCGAAGCTGCCGCCCGGCGCCGGGTCGCGGATCGGCATCCACTCGAAATAGGCCTTCAGCGCATTGGCCTTGCGCACATTCCAGTCGCCTTCGGTCTCTGGCGTATGGTTCTGGGCGCCGCCCATCCAGCTGTTGTTGGCGGTCTCGTGGTCGTCCCAGGAGACGATCCAGGGGGCGCGGGCATGGGCCGCCTGCAGCTGGGGATCGGTCTTGTACTGGGCGTGACGCTGGCGGTAGTCCTCCAGACTGACGATCTCGCGGTCGGGAATATGGGGCCGCTCGGCCGCCACCGCAGAGTTCATCCCATAGGAGCCGGGGCCGCCATACTCATAGATGTAGTCGCCCAGGTGGACCACGGCGTCCAGCTTGGGCAGGTCGGCGATCGCCTGATAGGCGTTGAAATAGCCGTAGGGGTAGAGTGAGCACGAGGCCACGGCGAAGACCAGTTCGCGGACCTCCCCCGTGGGCAGGGTGCGGGTGCGCCCCATGGGCGAGGTGACCCCATTGGCTTCGAATTCAAAGGTGTAGGCCCGGGCCGGGTCCAGTCCTGTGACATCCACCTTGACGGTGAAGTCCCGGTCGGGGCCGGTCAGGCCCGCGCCTGACTTGGCGCCGCCGGCGCGGCGATCCACCGGGTTCAAGCGCCAGGCATAGGCGATCAGCCCTGCGCCGTCGGTTTTCGGCGTGATCCGCGTCCACAACACGACGGCGTCGGCCAGGGGATCGCCAGAAGCTACGCCGTGCTCGAAGGCCACCGCCCCCGAATAGGCGCTCTGGGCGTGGGCGGTAAGCGGCGCTGCGGCGCCGATGCCAAGAAGGGCCAGCGCCCGGCGTCGATCGATGTTCATTCCAACTGTCCCCAACTCGCGCGGTGATCGTGCGCGTGCAATAGAAGGCGTTTCTGCGACAGGAGCATGATGATCATGGCCAGCGAGACCCTTCACGTCCCCCGGGAGAAGCTTAGCCCCAGGACCCTCCAGCTCCACTATGCGATCTCCTCGCTGATGGAAGAGCTCGAAGCGGTGGACTGGTACCGCCAGCGGGCCGACGATTGCGACGATCCCGAACTGAAAGCCATCCTCCTGCACAACGCCAAGGAGGAAATGGAGCATGCGGCCATGGTCCTGGAATGGATCCGCCGCAATGATGAGCAGTTCGACGGCCAGCTGCGGGAATACCTGTTCAAGGAGGGTTCCATTACGGGTCAGGAAGAGGACGCGGCCGGCAAGCATGGTCTCTGACCCCCCCGCCGCCGCCCAGGCCGCCGTCGATGAGGACGAGGATGGCGATCTGCTGATCGTCCAAGTCGCCCCCGAGGCGGCCGGCGGACGGCTGGACAAGACCTTGGCGGCCCTGGTTTCGGCGCTGTCGCGGGCCCGTATCCAGTCGCTGCTGGCGGACGGCGCGGTCACCCGCGACGGGTCGCCGGTCCGCGACGGGTCGGCCAAAGCCCTGGCGGGCGCCTATGAAATCCTGGTTCCGGCGGTGATCTCCGCTGAGCCGGCGGCGCAGGACCTGCGGCTCACCGTGCTGTTCGAAGACAGCCACCTGATCGTCATCGACAAGGCGGCCGGCATGGCGGTCCACCCGGCGCCGGGAACCCCGGACGGGACGGTGGTCAACGCGCTGTTGCACCATTGCGGCGAAAGCCTGTCGGGCATTGGTGGGGTGGCGCGGCCCGGCATCGTCCACCGGCTGGACAAGGACACCTCCGGCGTCCTGGTCTGCGCCAAGACCGACGCCGCGCACCAGGGCTTGTCGGCCCTGTTCTTTCGCCATGACATCGACCGGGCCTATGTGGCCCTGACCCGAGGGGCGCCCAAGCCGCGCAAGGGCGTCGTACAGTCGCGCCTGGGCCGCTCGGCCCATGACCGCAAGAAGATGGCGGTGCTGCGCACCGGCGGCCGCGAGGCCATCACCCACTATGAGACCACCGAGCTGTTCGGCCCCAGCGATCGCCCCACCGCGGCCCGGGTCCGGTGCCGATTGGAGACCGGCCGCACCCATCAGATCCGCGTCCACATGGCGTCCAAGGGCGCCCCCTGCCTGGGAGATGCGATCTATGGCTCCGGCAGCCCCGCCCCAGGGGTGCGCGCCGCCATGGCCGAAGCCGGTCTGACCCGGCAGGCCCTGCACGCAGCGGTGCTTGGTTTTGTTCACCCCATCACCGGCGAGCCCCTGCGCTTTGAGAGTCCCCTGCCCGCCGACATGGCCAGGCTTCAAGTTCTCCTGGGCGCCCTCTGAGTTTTTCGGCAGGCGTCGGCGCCTTGCTCACGCCAAGATCGGCGCGTACTAATACCTGAGTTCACAAGTGGGACTTTCCAACCGCCCTCCCCGGCGGCCTTCCGCTCCGAGAGCCCAGTACCTATCTGAGGATTTGAGGGGTGGAGGGACCTGCGCGCACCCGCGCGGCGGCCCGGCGAGTCCACACAATCAGAGGGGATAGTCATGGCCGTGCAAACGCTTGCCGTCATGTCGCCGGAAGGCGGCCTGAGCCGGTATCTCAGCGACATTCGCAAATTTCCGATGCTGGCCAAGGACGAGGAGTTCATGCTCGCCAAGCGCTGGCAGGAGCACGAGGACCCCGAGGCCGCCCATCGTCTGGTGACCAGCCACCTGCGCCTGGTGGCCAAGATCGCCATGGGCTATCGCGGCTATGGCCTGCCCATCGGCGAGGTGATCTCCGAGGGCAATGTCGGCCTGATGCAGGCGGTCAAGAAGTTCGATCCTGACCGGGGCTTCCGTCTGGCCACCTACGCCATGTGGTGGATCCGCGCCTCGATCCAGGAATACATCCTGCGCTCCTGGTCGCTGGTGAAGATGGGGACCACGGCGGCGCAGAAGAAGCTGTTCTTCAACCTGCGCAAGGCCAAGAGCCAGATCAGCGCCTTCGAGGAAGGCGACATGCATCCCGACCAGGTCCGCCTGATCGCCACCAAGCTGGGCGTGCTGGACGAGGAGGTCATCTCCATGAACCGGCGCCTGTCGGGGCCGGACGCCTCCCTGAACGCGCCCCTGCGCTCGGATTCCGAGAGCGAATGGCAGGACTGGCTGGCCGATGACGCCGCCCCCAGCCAGGAGACGGTGGTCGCCGACAATGAGGAGCGCGGCCTGCGCATGGGCCTCCTGCAGGAGGCCATGGCCGAGCTGACCGATCGCGAGCGTCACATCCTGACTGAGCGCCGGCTGAAGGACGACCCGACGACCCTGGAGGAACTGGCCGGCCAGTATGGCGTCAGCCGCGAGCGGGTCCGCCAGATCGAGGTTCGCGCCTTCGAAAAGCTGCAGAAGACCATGCAGGCCGCCGCCGAGGACCGGAACCTCGTCAACGCCTGACGGAGCCAAGCCTCTGAGACGTCGACGGCCGGCCCCCACAGGGCCGGCCGTTTTCGTGTCCCTGGGCCTTAGAAGCTGCGCTGAACCGTCAGCCGCCACTGCCGGCCCACGCTCGGCAGCACTGCGACATTGGCGTAAACGTCGGCCACCGGCGTAAAGTAGAGCTTGTCGAACAGGTTATCTATGTTCAGACGCGCCATCCAGGGACCCCGGGCATAGTAGGCCGAGGCCGTCATGGTCGTGTGCTCCGGATAGACCACCGCGCCAGGGACCGTGCCGGAGGTCTCGCCCACATATTTCACACCGCCGGTCAGGCCCGCCTGCCCCCAGCTCATTTCGTCAGAGGTGTAGGTGGCGTAGATGCTGGCCACGGTGTCAGGGACCGTCGTCTCTTCATAATCCACGGCCCGGGAGGGGAAGGTCGCATAGGAGAAGACGGCGTAGCCGCCGCCAAAGCCCAGCTCTCCCGGCGTCCTCGCGGCGAAGGCCGGGATATAATAGAAGCCGGTGTTGGGACCCTTGACGATGGTCTGCTGGTTGTTGCCGTTGACACTCAGGCTGAGATTGCGGTTGACCACCCAGCGGGCTTCCAGCTCCAGCCCCTTGGACCTGTGGCCGACCACCGTATTGTTCACCGAGTTCAGTCGGGTGCGGGTCTGGCGGTAGGCCGACAGGGAAGCCACCAGCGCGCCGTCCAGCCATTGGCCCTTCAGACCAAGCTCGCGCAGGTCGGAGTCCGAAATCCACGAGCCGTTCGGCACCTGGCCAGGGTTGATATCGCCCGCTTGGCTGACTTCCAGCGCGGCGGTTTCGGCGTAGGTCACATAGGGCATCAGGCCGAAGGGCGCCTTGTAGCTTGCGCTGAGGCTGTAGGTCCCCTTGCCACTGGCGTCCTTCTGGCCGAGGCGGTTGGCGACCGAGGCCTGGGAGCCGACGTCCTGGGACTTGACGCTGTAGTCGTCCAGTCGGCCGCTGAGGACCAGGTTCAGGCGGTCATAGATGGTGAGGTCGGCGACGGCGAAGGCGCCCCGGTCGTGCCATTTGGACTTGTTGTGCAGGTTCCACGGCAGGCCAATGCCGCCCGGCTCCTGCGAGAAGGGGTCATCGAAAATGTCGTTGGGCGTTGCGCCCGTGAGGATGTCGCGACGGTCCAGGGCGATGAAGGCGGTGCTCTCCTTGCGCTCCCCCTCGAAGGTCCTCCAGGACAGCCCCGACACCGTGTTCAGCACCAGATTGCGATCGGCGCTCGCGAACTCGCCATTGTAGGTCAGGCGCGCCTCGGCGACCCAGGTGTCGTAGTCGGCGGGAAAACCGTAGGACACGAAGCGCTGGTTCTTCAGCTGGTCATAGAACAGCTGGCCCTTGACCACATGGTCGGGCCCAAACCGACGTCCGACATCCAGATAGTAGGTCTGGGTCTCGGTGTCGGAGAAGTCGCGGTCGGAGATGAAGACGTCCCGGGCGGTGATCTTGGAGACGCCAAGGCCGGTGTCGAGGGTGAACCGGGGGTCGATCGAAGGCGCTGCGCCGCCGAAATAGCCCCGTGTCAGGGAGGCGCCGATCTCATTGGGGGTCAGGCGGCCATTGCCATCGAGGTCGACGATCGTCGTGTCGCGACCGCGGATATAGTTCTGGTTGTCCACCAGGTCCTGGGTCAGGCGGTTCCAGCCCGGGGTCTGAACATAGCCCTCGGAATTGTAGTACATGCCGCCGAAAGACACGAAATAGCCCTCAGGGGTCGAGAAGTCGGAGGAGAGCTGCAGCAGCTGGTGCTTGGGGGTGATCCCCCGATAGAAGCTGCCGGAGTCCTCGACCTCACCATAGAGGTAGACCCCGCCCTCCACCGCGCCGAAGCTGGCCGGCAGGCCGACCTGGGCGCTGAGGTTCTTCTTGTCATAGCTGCCGACCGTCACCTCGACCTGCCCCGTGGGCGCGGTCAGATAGGCGCCCTCCACCTGGGCCGTCTTGGGGACGAAGTTCAGGAAGCCGCCGACCTTGCCGGGGCCGTTGAAGGCCGTCGGGGGACCGCGAACGATCTCCACCTGCTGGACCGCGCTGAGCAGGGTCGGATAGGTGCCGCGGTTCTCGATGCGCTTGAACCCCCGGAAATAGACCTCGGCCAGGGTGCCGCGCACCGCCACGGACCCCGGAACATTGTAGAAGCTGGCGGTGAATGTGCCCGGAGAGACGGCGACCAGATCATCGACCGTCTCGATCCCGTAGCGCTGCAGCGTCAGGTCGCTGGCGAAGCTCGCCGAGCGGGCGGTCTCGATCAGAGGCTTGTCGATCCCCAGAACCGTATTGGTCGGCTGACGTTCGATCAGCCCGGCCCGGTCATTGGCGATGACAGTGATTTCTTCGACGGTCGCTGGCGTGTCGTCGGCCGCATGGGCGGTTCCCGCAACCAACAACAGGGCGGTCAGGCTGGCGGTGGCGAAATATGACGTCGACATAGCGGTTATGCTCCCCCGCTGGCGGCCGGCGTCCAACATGGATACCCCTCCAGCACGGGGGTGATTACCGGCGAAGGCGACAGCGAGCTTCCCGGCGCCGCGACAATTTCATGAAGTTTTCGCGTCGCAACCATAACGCGAGTTAAATTCGCACTCTGGGTTCCAAGGTTGGCGGGCCTGGCGACCGTGCAACCGGCCTCCACCCCCAGGACGCAGCGGCAGAGGTTCAGGCCACCCGCTTGCGGCCGCCGTCCTCTTCCGGCGCGAAAACGGCCAAGGCGGCGACGTGAAAGGCGACCTGCGCCGGGTCGAGACGTCGGGCGTCGACCACGGTGGCCAGGTAGCGCTGCAAATCCGCCGCGGCCCCCGCCAACTTCATATCGCCCATCTTGACCGCCACCGACTGCAGGTCGGTTCCCTGCGCCTTCATGGCGCGCATGGCCTGGGCGGGATCGGTCTCCAGCGCCCCGGCGGCCGATTTGAGGATCTTGATGGCCTGGGACACCCGGCTGCGCTCAGGGGTGGCCCGGGAATCTGACCGGCGCTTCAGCGCCCCGGCATAGTCGCCGGAGTTGAACCGCCGCCGGTCGGGGCCGACATAGGTCACAGCCTCAACCCAGTCCCGGGGCCGCAGGGCGACGGCGGCCAGGCGTTTGAGCAGGTCGCCGGTGGTGAAGGGCTTGCGCAGGAATTCATGCACCCCGGCGTCCCGGGCGCCGAGCACGGCCGCCGCCGTGGGTTGGCCCAGGATCATGATCACCGGCGCCTGCCGGCAATTGGCCTCACTTCGCCGCAGACGGCGGGTGAATTCGATGCCGTCGACCCCGCCCCCCTCGGCGTGTTCGATGAAGATGATCTGCGGATCGACGCCCTTGAGCAGCTCCATGCCCTTGCCGGCCGAAGGCGCCACCCAGACCTGGCAGTGAGTCAGGCTGCGCATGAGATCGGCCAGCATGCGCCCGCCAGCAGGGGAAGGGTCAATGACCAGCACCCGCTGCAGCGCGGGCGCCATACGGTCGATCAGCTTACGGTCATCATTGAACACGGACGGGCGCTCCCAATGAGGTCACCCTGGCAGGAGCCCGTAAAGAAGCGCTTACGCCGCACCCAAATTCAGCCCTGGAATGGGTCGAGCATCATGATGATATCGTCCCGGTCAGGGCTGGTGGACAAGAGCACGGCAGGGGCTCCGATCAGCTCCTCGATCCGCCGCACATATTTGATCGCATTGGCCGGCAGGTCCTTCCAGGAGCGGGCGCCGCGGGTGCTCTCGCTCCAGCCCTCCATCTCCTCATAGATGGGCTCGATGGCCGCCTGATCGCGCAGGCCGGCGGGCAGGTAGTCGATGGTCTCGCCGCGCAGGCGGTAGCCGACGCAGACCTTCAGGGTCTCGAAGCCGTCAAGGATGTCGAGCTTGGTCAGGACCGCACCCTGGACGCCGCCCACGGCGATGGACTGGCGCACCAGGACCGCATCGAACCAGCCGCAGCGGCGGGGCCGCCCGGTGACGGTGCCGAACTCATGGCCCCGCTCGCCCAGCAGCCGGCCGGTCTCGTCGTTCAGCTCGGTGGGGAAGGGCCCCTCCCCCACCCGGGTGGTGTAGGCCTTGAGGATGCCGAGCACATAGCCGCCCGCCGTCGGCCCCACGCCGGCGCCGGCCGCCGCCTGGCCCGCCACGGTGTTGGAGGAGGTGACATAGGGATAGGTGCCATGGTCCACATCCAGCAGGGTCGCCTGGGCGCCTTCAAACAGCACCCGCTGACCCGCCTTGATGGCGTCGCCGAGGATGCGCCAGGCGGGTTTCACATAGGGCAGGATCTTCGGGGCCAGCTCCAGCAGCTGGGCGAGGATTTCGTCGGGGCGGGCCTCAGGCAGGCCGAGCCCGGCGCGCAGGGCGCCGTGGTGAGCGAGCAGGCGCTCGATCTTCACCTCCAGGGCCTCGGGATCGGCCAGGTCGGCGAAGCGGATGGCGCGGCGCCCCACCTTGTCCTCATAGGCCGGGCCGATGCCGCGGCCGGTGGTGCCGATCTTGCCGGCGCCGGCCCGGGCCTCGCGGGCGCCGTCCAGGTCCCGGTGCAGCGGCAGGACCAGGGTGGCGTTCTCCGCCAGGATCAGATTGTCGGGATTGATGCCCAGGCCCTGGCCCTGGGCGCGGGTGATCTCGTCCAGCAGGGACCAGGGATCGACCACCACCCCATTGCCGATGATCGACAGCTTGCCCTGGATGACGCCGGAGGGCAGCAGGGACAGCTTATAGGTCTTGTTCCCCACCACGATGGTGTGGCCGGCGTTGTTGCCGCCCTGAAAGCGGACCACCACGTCGGCGCGGTTGGCCAGCCAGTCGATGACCTTACCCTTGCCCTCGTCGCCCCACTGGGCGCCGATCACCGTCACATTGGCCATTGAGATACGATCCTTCCGCCTGCCGGGCGGATCCGTCCCGCCCTTCGACAGGGCTCGGCGAGAGGATGTGATCGATTGTGGAACCGGCGGTCAGACGCCGTTGAGGCGGGGGCCGGTCAGAAGCTGTAAATCAGTCGCACGCCGGCCGCGTCAAGGCCCTGGTTCTTTCCCTGGTGGAAAATCTGGGCGTTGGAGATGTGAACCCAGGACAGCTCGGCGGCCAGCCGTGAGGTGAGCTCATAGCCGAGAGACAGTTCAGGCTGAAACAGCACCTGCGAGCCAAAGTCGATGCGGGTGTTGTAGAGTTCCAGGCGTCTGGCGATCTCGGCTGGGGTCAGCCCCGGCGCATTGACCGGCGGCAGGCCCGCCTCACCGTCAGTATAGGCCAGGCCAAGGCCAGGACGGACATAGAGCCGCTCGGTCAGGGCGATGGGCCAGGAGACTCCAGCGGCCACAAAATTGCTGGTGGACTCGCTATTGATCGACACGAAGACGTGGAGTTGCGGGCCGCCGAAAAGATAGGCGATGGGCTCGGTGCGCAGGCCAAGGTGCAGGTCGACTCCCTCTTCGCGACCCGGCGCCCCTGATCCGATCGCCTCGCCGATGAAGGTGACGTCATGGGCGAAAGCGCCCACCAGCAGTTCAGCGGACCGCGCCACGGAGGCGCCCCCGATTCCAGCCATGAGGACGGCCGCCCCGGCCGCCGCAGCAAGCTTGCGCATTATGATTCGCCCCCAACCCACCGCTATGGGTCGCCGACAGATAAGCACGGCGCCGCCAAGCTTAAAACCATCGCGCGTCGGACGAACGCGAGCTAATCAGATTTCATGACCCGACCGCGCTTCCACCTCGCCTTTCCCGTCCGCGACCTGGCCGAAGCCCGCGCCTTTTATGGTGAGCTGTTGGGCTGCGCCGAGGGGCGCTCCAGCCCGGACTGGATCGATTTCGACTTCTACGGCCACCAGATCGTCGCCCATCTGGCGCCCGATGAGGTCGGCCACCATCAGACCAGCGCCGTGGATGGCGAGCAGGTGCCCGTGCGCCATTTCGGCGTCATCCTGACCCTTAAGGCCTGGCAGGATCTGGCGGACCGGCTGACGGCGGCGGGCACACGGTTCATCATTGAGCCGCAGATCCGCTTCAAGGGTCAGGCGGGCGAACAGGCGACGCTGTTCTTCCTGGATCCGTCCGGCAACGCCCTCGAGTTCAAGGCCTTTGCTGACGACGCCATGGTCTTCGCCAAATGAGCGTGACCCTGGCGGATATTCAGGCGGCGGCTGAACGCATCCGGGGCCACGCCATCGAGACGCCCCTGATCGAAAGCCCGGCCCTCAACGAACGCATGGGCCTGCGAGTCCTGCTCAAGGCCGAGACCCTGCAGCGGGTCGGCGCCTTCAAGTTCCGCGGGGCTTACAATCGGCTGGTTCAGCTGTCGGCTGAAGGCCGGACCCGCGGCGTGGTGGCCTTCTCCTCGGGCAATCACGCCCAAGGGGTGGCGCTCGCCGCGCAGATGCTGGGGATTTCCGCCCTCATCGTCATGCCCAAGGACGCGCCCGGGGTGAAGGTGGCCGCCACCCAGGCCTATGGCGCTGAGATCCGTTTCTACGACCGGCTGACCGACAGCCGAGAGGCCATCGCCGCGGAGATCGCCGAGGCGCGGGGCTCGGTGGTCGTGCCCGCCTTCGACGACCCAGACATCATCGCTGGCCAGGGTACGGTGGGCCTGGAGCTGGTGGCCCAGGCGCGGGCCATGGGCGCGGCGCTCGATGTGGTCGTCGCCCCGATCAGCGGCGGCGGCCTGCTGGCCGGGCTGGCGACGGCGGTCAAGGGGCTGAGTCCCGACACCGCCATGGTCGGCGTCGAGCCGGAAGGTTTCGACGACACGCTGAAGTCCCTGCAGGCCGGCGAACGCAAGGTGTTCAAGCCCACGGGCCGATCCCTGTGCGACGCCCTGGAATCTCCCTTTCCCGGCGTGCTGACCTTCCCGATCCTGCAACAAACGGTGGCCGATGTGGCCGTGGTCAGCGACCCGGAGGTCACCGCGGCCATGCGCTACGCCTTCTCGACCCTGAAGCTGGTGGTCGAGCCGGGGGGCGCTGCGGCGCTCGCCGCCCTGCTGGCTGGTAAGGTCAACACCTTTGGCGGCAAGACCGTGGCCCTGGTCCTGTCCGGCGGCAATGTCGATCCAGACCAGTTCGCCCGGGTGATCGGCGGCGAAATCTAGAGCCGGTCGTCCGGCACGGCGGGGCCCGGCGCTTCCCGAGGCGTGATCAGGCGGCCCAGGCGAGGCTTCAGCCAGCGCTCGAAATCGTCGACGAACTCATAGACCACCGGCACCAGCACCAGCGACAGGATGGTCGAGGTGATCAGGCCGCCGATCACCGCCACAGCCATGGGCTGGCGGAACTCCGCACCCTTTTCCAGGGCGAGCGCCGTGGGCAGCATGCCGGCGGCCATGGCCACGGTGGTCATGACGATGGGCCTGGCCCGTTCGCGGCAGGCCTCGATCAGGGCCTCCCGCTGAGCCATGCCTTCGCGCTCGCGCTCAATGGCGTACTCCACCAGCAGGATCGAATTCTTGGCCGCAAGGCCAAGCAGCATCAGGAAGCCGATCATCGATGGGATCGACAGGGAGAGCTGGAAGGCGAGCAGGCCCAGGAAGGCGCCCCCCACCGCCAGGGGCAGGGCCGAAAGAATGACCAGCGGCTTGAAGAAGCTCCGGAACAGCAGCACCAGCACCGCAAAGATCATTGAGACGCCGGTGAAGATGGCCAGACCCATGGCGCCAAACAGCTCCTGCATGGCCTCAAGCTGACCCGTCTCGGCGGGGGCGACCCCCTCGGGGAGGTTCCGCATGATCGGCAGGGCCTGGACCTTCTGATTGGCGTCGCCGAGCTCGACCCCATTCAGCTCGGCCTGGACGGTGAGCTGGCGGCTTCGGTTCAGGCGTTCAATCCGGGCCGGGCCGGCCTGGAACTCCACATCGGCCACGGCGCCCAGGGTGGTGACGCCGCCGGTGGCGGTGGGAATACGCAGGGAGCGGATCGCCTCCAGGTCTGTCCGCGCCTCGGCCGGCAGGCGCAGGCGGATCGGCAGCCTCCGCTCTTCAATGGTCATCTTGGCGACATTGGCGTCGATATCGCCCACCGTCGCCACCCGGGCCACGGTGGCGATCTGCTCGGCGCTGACCCCCAGCCGCGCAGCCTCGGCGGCCCGGGGTCGGATGATCAACTCCGGCCCAGTGGGAGGCACCGAAGGCCGGGGCTCGGCGATCTCGGGCACATCGCGCATCTGCCACTCAAGTTCGAGGGCCGCCGCTCGCAGGGCGTCGGGGTTCTCGCTTGTCAGGACGATTTGAAGACCCGCCTGCCCCTGGCCATCGAGGAAGGTCACCCGGGCGTCGGGTATCTCCCGCAGGGCTTCGCGCATTTCGCGGCGGATTTCCGCGCCGGTCAGGTTGCGGCTCTCATTGAGCAGCACGGTGACCGTACCGCTGCGCAGATCGCTGCCCCCCCCGCCGCCGCCGCCGGGTCCTTGGGCGACCACGGTGGAGCCGATCTGGGCGAAGATGTTGGTGACCTCCGGGCGCCCGGCGAAGGTCTGGGTGATGTTGCGCACCACCCCTTCCATATGATCGGCGGTGGCCCCGGGAGGTCCCTGGACGTTCACATAGAGATAGTCGGGGTCGCCCGCCGGCTGGAAGCCTTTGGGCAGCAGGGGGATCAGGGCGAGAGAGGCCACGAACAGCACGCCGCCCGCGATACAGGCGAGAATGCGGTGATCCAGCGCCCATTCCAGGACGTCGCGGTAGAAGCCCTTGAACGGCTTGCGCGGATGGGGCGCTGCGGCGGGCTTCAGCAGATAGGCCGCCATCAGGGGCGTCAGCAGGCGCGCCACCAGGAGGGAGAAGGTGACGGCCACCGAAACCGTGATGCCGAACTCCCGGAAGAACTGTCCCGCCATGCCGCCCATGAAGGAGACCGGCATGAAGACCACCACGATGGAGGCTGTGGTGGCGACCACCGCCAGGCCGATGGCGTCGGCGCCCTCAAGGGCGGCCTGGAAAGGCCGCATGCCCGAGACGATCCGTTTCTCGATATTCTCGACCTCGACGATGGCGTCATCCACCAGGATGCCCACCACCAGGGTCAGACCCAGCAGGGTGACGATGTTGAGTGAAAAGCCCAGCAGGTCCATCACGAAGAAGGTCGGGATCATCGACAGGGGCATGGCGACCGCCGCAATGGCCGTTGATCGCCAGTTCCGCAGGAAGACAAAGACCACCAGGGCGGCCAGGCCCATGCCTTCCAGAAGGACGTTCTGAGTGGCGTGGAAGCTGGCGCGGGTCTCGTCCACCGACGAGAAGATCTTGGTGAATGAGACGCCTTCGTGCTGCGCCTCCAGCTCGGCCAGGCCCTCGAGCACGCCGTCCTCGACCGCGACGTCGCTGGAGTCCCGGGTCTTCATGACCATGAAGCCGACCACCGGCTGGCCGTTCAGGCGGGCAAAGCCCCGGGGCTCAGACGCGCCGTCGCCCACGTCGGCGATGTCGGACAGACGGACATAGCCCCCCTGCCCGGTGGGGATGGTGAGGTCGCGCAGCGCCTCGACATTGCCGACCGCCCCCAGGACCCGCAGATTCTGCTCCTGGCCGCCAATCGTGACCCGGCCGCCGGGGGCGTCCAGGTCAAAGCTGCGCAGGGCGTTGTTCACCTGGACCGCGGTGAGGCCGCGGGCGGCCAGCCGGTCGGGATCGAGGACCACATTGATCTCTCGGGTCACCCCGCCGACCCGGGCGACCTGAGCGACGCCGTTCTTGGCCTGCAGGGTCCGGCCCAGGGTGTCGTCCACAAACCAGGACAGTTCCACATCCGACATGGCCGGGGCGGCGACGGCGTAGGTCATGATCGGCTGGGAATCGAGCTCGATCCGCTGGACGGTGGGCTCGTCGATCTCCCGGGGCAGGACGGCGCGAGTCTGGTCGATGCGCGAACGGACGTCGTCAGTGGCCTTCTGCAGGTCCTCGCCAAGCTCGAACTCGACGCTGGTGACCGAGACCCCCTGGGTCACCGTGGAATAGATGTTTTTGACATTGGGGATGCCCGCCAGGGCGTCCTCAATGGGCCGGGTGATCTGCGTCTCCATCTCGCCCGGCGCAGCGCCGCTCTGGGTGACGCTCACCGAGACGGCGGGGAACTGAACGTTGGGGTACAGCTTGACCGGCAGATTCCCATAGGAAATCAGCCCCGCCAGGGTCAGGGCGACAAACAGCACCGCCACCGGAACCGGATTGCGGATGGCCCAGGTGGAGAGGCCTAGGGGGCGGTCAGGATTCATTTCGCGGGCTCGGTCTTGGCCTTCGGCGCCGGCGCGGTGGGCGCGCCCTCGGCGCCCTTGCGGACAGGCCGGACGAGGTCGTTCTCAAGCAGGAAGGAGCCGGCGCTCTCGACCACCATGGCCCCAGCGGCCGGACCCCGCACGAGTTCCACAAGGCCGCCGCCGCGGGCGCCGGTGGACACCGCCACCCGCTTCACCCGATTGTCCTCGCCGACCACCATGACGCTGGCGCCGTCGCCGTCATAGCGCAGGGCGGTCTCGGGCACGGTCCGGGAGGCGGCGCCAGCCCCCTCGAAGGCCGCGCTGGCGAAGCCGCCGGCCCGGATCGCGGCGCGACTGGGCAGGCTGATCCAGACAGTCCCCAGCTGGGTCTGAGCGCTCACCTGCGGGCTGACCAGGCGAACCTGGCCAAGGACGGTCTCGCCGTTCTGCAGAGTGACCTGAACCGATTGGCCGACGCCGATCCGGGCGAGATCAGCCTCCGACACCTCGGCCTGTAGCTCAATCAGCCCATCCCGGGCGATGACGAACCAGGGCGTGGTTCCGGCGCCGGACTGGTCGCCGGGGCGAACATTGCGCTGCAGGACCAGACCGGCCACCGGCGCGCTCACCGACAGTCGCGCCTGGCGGGCCCGGAGGTCGGCGAGACCAGCGGCCTGGGCGCGGGCCTGAGCCCGGGCGCTGCGGGCCTGGAACTGGCGCTGCTCGATCTGTTCGTTGGACAGCACGCCCTGATCTTCCAGCCCGGCGACCCGGGCGGCCTGGCTCTCGGCCTGCTGGGCCTGCACCTCGGCCTGGGCCAGGGCGGCTTCCTGCTGTTGCAGTTGAGACTGGAGAAGCGCCCCGTCCAACACCGCCAGGGTCTGACCGCGGCGGACATAGGCGCCGGGCTCGACCAGGACCCGGGCGACCCGATATCCGGCGACCTCGGCGCTGACGGCGGCCTCTTCCCGAGGAACGAGGGGACCAGAAGCGGTGACTGAACCGGTGATGGCGCGCGCCTCCACCGGCACGACCGTCACGGCCCGGGCCTGCTGTTCCGCCGTCTCCCGAGGGGCGTCTTCGCTACAGGCGGCCAGGCCCAGGAGGCTGGCCATCAACACGGCCAGGGCGGGGGCGCCACGACGGGCCGTCGGAGAAGTCTTGATCTGCATCATGCCGTCCGCCTCAGCGGGCCTGGGTGTTGGGGGGGAGGCTCTGGGACGGCCAGCCGCCGCCCAGGGCCTTGTAGGCCTGTACCGCGCGGCGCTGGGCCTGAACCAGGGCGCCGGTGTGTTGGGCGCGGGTGGCGCGCCAGATCTGTTCGGCGCCCAGGGCGGTGTTCAGATCGGTAAGCCCCGCGTCATAGCCCAGCCGCGCGGACTCATAGGCCCGCTCGGCGCGCACCGCCCCGTCGGACAGGAGATCCACCCTTCGCCGGTCGGCGGCGAGGCGAACCAGCGCGCTCTCCGCCTCGGCGTAGGCGGTCTGGACCACCTTCTCATAGGCGATCACCGCCTGTTCGGTGCGGGCGTCCTGAGCTTTGAGGTCCAGCATGAGCCGCGGGATGTTCAACACCGGCTGGGAGACCCCCGCGCCGATGCTCCAGTTCTGGGTGGTGGCCGAGTAGCCAGGCTGATCGTTGCGCGAAATCCCCAGGCCCGGGGTCAGGGTGAAGGTGGGGAAGAAGGCGAGCTGAGCATAGGTCAGCCGTCCGGCGGCCGAGCGCACCCGCGCCTCGGCTTCGCGGACATCAGGGCGCCTGGCCAGCAGCTCCCCCGGCAGAGTGGCGGGAACCGGCGGTGGGGGCGTGGTCAGGGGCGGGGTTGAAACGCCGTCCAGCGGTGCGGTCCCGCGACCGACCAGGACCAGCAGGGTGCGCTGCTGAGCCTGCAGTTCGGCCTGCAGCCCCTGAACCTGACTCTCGGCCTGGGCGAGTTCACCGGCCACCCGGTCGGAGTCCAGACGCGCGGCGAGGCCCAGCTCCACCCGGCGATCAGCCACATCGTAGAGCGAGCGTTGGATGCGGGCGCTCTCCCGGGCGTCGTCCAACTGGATGGCCAGGCCCCGGGCCTGGAAATAGGCGTCGGCGACATTGGCGGCCAGGCTCGCCCGGGCGCCTTCATAGGCGAAACGGGCGGCGGCGGTGTCGCCCCGGGCGGCGCGCCGGGCGGCGAAAAACCGCCCAAACAGGTCCAGCTCCCAGCTGACGTTGAAGTTCGCCTGGTAGGCCTCAGTGGTCCCCGAGGTGGAGAGCCCCGGAATCGAGATTTCCTGCCCGTCGATCTGTTCAGTCTCGGTCCGGCGGGCTGACCCCGTCAACTGCCCCTGGGGCAGGAAGGCGGTAAGGGCGCTGCTGGCCGTCAGGCGGGCCTCACGCAGGCGGGACGCCGCGCTCTGCGCGTCCGGGCTACGGGCCAGGGCCTCTTCCACCAGGGCGGTGAGTTCTGGATCGTCGAAAGCCAGCCACCATTGGTCGATCGTCTGACCCGACGAGGCTTCCGCCGCCAGGGGAAAGGCCTCCGGCAGGGCGATCTGCGCGTCACGGGGTGTGGCGCAGGCGCTCAGGGTCAAGCCGGCGAGCAGGGCGAAGGCGGTCGACAGACGCATGGCAGTCTTTGGTGGCCTCCGCCGCGAATCGGACGTCATCATAGCTCAGCTTCAGGTTCCGACTGCGCCGGGTTCCAGACCACAGGTCTGCGACGGCGAGATTGCAAGGTCGATACAAACCGCTTTCGACCTGCGCCGGCGTCTGGCCAGCCGCCTGAAAGCTGGCGCGATAAATGGGCCGGCGCTAGGGTTGAGACAACCCCCAATTGAGGGCGGCGCGCTCGCAAGGAGTGAAAAGCGATGGGCGGTCAGGTCCGGGTTGGGATCGGAGGATGGACCTTCGAGCCCTGGCGGGGCGTCTTCTATCCCAAGGGGCTGCGCCAGGCCGACGAACTGGCCTATGCCAGCGCACGCCTGCCGGTCATCGAGATCAACTCCACCTACTATTCCGGCCAGAAGCCCGAGAGCTTCGCCAAGTGGGCGGTGGCCACCCCCGAGGGCTTCATCTTTACGGTGAAGGCGTCGCGCTTCTGCACCAACCGCAAGGTGCTGCGGGACGGCGGTGAGTCCGTCGCCAAGTTTCTGAACCAGGGCCTGATGGAACTGGGCGACCGTCTGGGACCGATCCTATGGCAGTTCATGGCGACCAAGCGGTTTGATCCCGATGACTTCGAGGGATTCCTGGACCTGCTGCCCGACCAGCTCGGGGGGCGGCCCCTGCGCCACGCCGTCGAGGTTCGGCACGGGAGCTTCGCCGACGAGGTCTTTCTGGACATGTGCCGGGCGCGCAATGTGGCGGTCTGCCTGACCGAACATGCTGAGTTTCCTCTCATCGCCGATGCGACGGCGGACTTCGTTTATGCCCGGCTGATGATGGGCGCCGACGGGATCGAGACGGGATACGCCCCAGCCGCCCTGGACCAATGGGCGCGGCGGCTGGCCATCTATGCCCGCGGCGGGACGCCTGACGAATTGCCGCGGGTCAGCGATCACGCCCTCTCTCCAGGGGAGCGGGAGGTGTTCGCCTTCTTCATCAGTGAGGGCAAGGTGCGGGCGCCCGCGGCGGCCCAGGCCTTGATGGCGCGCCTTGGACCAGAGTCGCCCGCCTGAACGGTGGCCAACGAAAGACGCCTCCGCGGCGGACCGCGGAGGCGTCGGATCGTCAAGAATACGAATTCTCGCGTGTAACTGAGCCTTGGGCTCAGCTGCCGGGGAACCGCATCGGGACCTTAACCTGGCCCGTCTTGGAACCCATGGGCAAGACCTCGGCGACGCAAAGCGCGGCCTTGTCGAAGCCCTTACCCGCAGCACTGTCCTGCAGGACCTTGCAGTCCGACAGCTTGCCGCCGTCAGCATTGCATTCCAGCATGACCGTCGCCGCGTCACGCATATTGGCGTGCTTGGCGATACAACGGGCCATGCTTTGTTCAAACGAGGACGCCGCTGTTGCAGACGTCAGTACGAGGCTGATGAGGACGCCCCCACCCACTGCGATGATCTTTTTCACCTACCCACTCCTTCTAGACCGGAAGTGAGAGCACCATCAGGGATTCAGGTTAAAATTGTCTAATCCACGCAAGAAAAGAACGGTAAACGCAAATAAACTATGTTTATCTACCTCGCGCAGCAGGCTTTCGACTTGCTGGTGCTCCATATAGGGGACCGCCCCGGCGACGAGCCGCCGCCCAGGCTCAACTCACGGTTATGAACTGTTAGCAACTCCGATTCATCATGCCCTGGCCACGCGGCTTGGGGCATGGGTAACGGGGATGGGGCGTCAGATGCGGTTTCGGCTCGTAGATTTACCACTGATCGTGAAGATCGGCTTCGCGCCGGCCTTCGCCCTGATCATGCTGGCGGCGCTGGCGGTCGGTACGATCGTCATGCAACAGGCCCAGACCCAGACGCTCAGGCAGGTCGTCCACACAGACATGCCCAACAGCTTGCGGATCCAGCGGGTCTCCGAGCGGATCAACAACGTCCATGGCGAACTCTATTACCTTCTGGCTCAGCAGGCCGCCGGCCTCGAGCTGGAGGCCATCGAGGGCCGCGGCCAGGCCATGCTGGCCGAGGTCGACGCCCTCGCCGCCGAGGTCGAGACCGCCAAGACCACAGCCCCGGAAGATCAGTTCGCCGCCTTCGACACCCTCATCGCCGACCTGAAGGAGACCCGGGACGGCCTGGACGTCATCCTGGCGATGATCGGCGTCGACTTCGCCACCGCCGCCAGCTTCGCCGCGCCCTTTGAAGAACAGTACAAGGAGATGACGGTCAATCTGGCCGGCATTGTCGCAGCCACCCAGGCCTCCACCGATCAGCGGGCCGCCGCCAGCGAAGCTCGCGCCGGAATGTCTCGAAACCTCACCATCATCGTCGTCCTGGTGACCTTGCTGGCCGCCGGCGCCCTGGCTCTCAGCTCGGTGCTGACCATGCGCCGGGCGGTTCAACGGATCGCCAGCGCCACCGAGCGGCTGTCGCGGGGCGACAACGAGGTCAAGCTGGACGAACTGGCGCGCAAGGACGAGCTGGGCGCCATCGTGCGCTCCCTCACCGTCTTCCGTGACAACCAGATCCAGATGGAGCGCCTGCGCGAAGAGCAGGAAGCCACCCGTCAGGGCGCTGAGGAGACCCGGCGCCAGAGCGCCGAGGCCGCGGCGGCCGTGGCCGAGGAACAGGCCCAGGTCGTGGGAGCCCTGGCCATGGCCATGGATCGTCTGGCCGATGGCGACCTCACCTACCGGCTGGAGCAGAGCTTCCCCGGCGAGTATCAGAAGCTCCGCGACGACTTCAACGCCGCGGTGGCCAAGCTGGAAGAGGTCATGGGGGCGATTGCGTCCACCACCCTGTCCATCAACTCAGGCGCGACGGAAATTTCCAGCGGCGCCGACGACCTGTCCCGGCGCACCGAGCATCAGGCCGCAACCCTGGAAGAGACCGCCGCGGCCCTCGATGAGATCACCGCCACGGTTCAGAAGACCTCCAGCGGCGCCGACCAGGGCCGCGAGGCCGTGACCTCGGCCCGCGCCGACGCCGAGCGCTCCGGCGAGGTGGTCCGCCGGGCCGTCTCGGCCATGGGCCAGATCGAGCACTCCTCGGCCCAGATCAGCCAGATCATCGGCGTCATCGACGAGATCGCCTTCCAGACCAACCTCCTGGCCCTCAACGCCGGCGTCGAGGCCGCCCGGGCGGGCGACGCCGGCCGCGGCTTCGCCGTGGTCGCCTCCGAGGTGCGGGCTCTGGCTCAGCGCTCAGCCGAGGCCGCCAAGGAGATCAAGGCCCTGATCAGCGCATCCACCGAGCAGGTCGCCCAAGGGGTCGGCCTGGTGGGGGAGACCGGCAAGGCTCTGGAACGGATCGTCACCCAGGTGACCGAGATCAACAGTCTGGTGTCCGAGATCGCCGCCTCCGCCAAGGAGGAGGCCCTTGGCCTCGCCCAGGTCAACACCGCGGTCAACGAGATGGACCACGTCACTCAGCAGAACGCCGCCATGGTCGAGCAGTCCACCGCCGCCAGCCGGGTTCTGGCCGAAGAGGCCCACGAACTCTCCCGCCTGGTGGCGCGGTTCAAGTTGTCGCCGGTCCATGCGTCTGCGGCGGCCCGCCCGGCCCCCGCGCCCGCAAGGCCCGCCCCGCGGGCCGATGCACGCCCCGCCCAGCGACCCTCCGTACAGGGGGCCACCGCCCTGGCCATGCGACCCCAGGCCGAGGAAGAGGGCTGGGAAGAGTTCTAGCAACCCCGGTCCCGGCCCCTGAACGAACCGAAGCGCGCGGGCCGCCCCGCGCGCTTCTTTCGTTTCTCCCTGGAGAACCGCTGGCCCGGCGCCCTTGACCTCCGCGGCGTCAGGGGGCGGCATCCTGGCTGCAAATCGCAGAGGGAATGGCCATGGCTCAGCTTGAGTTGAACGACCTGATGTTCCGCCCCGGTCTGATGGCCGGCGAACGTATCCTGATCACCGGCGGCGGCACCGGCCTGGGCAAGGTGATGGCCGAGGCCTGCCTGATGCTGGGGGCGGACGTCTATATTTGCGGCCGCCGCGGCGGGGTAGTGGAGGCCACAGCCGCCGAGCTGATGGCCGCCCATGGGGGCAAGTGCGTGGGCCTGGCCTGCGACATCCGCGTGCCCGAAGCCATTGAGGCCATGCTGGACGTCATCTGGTCCGATGGCGGCGCTCTGACCGGCCTGGTCAACAATGCGGCGGGCAATTTCATCAGCCGCACCGAGGACCTGTCACCCCGGGGTTTCGACGCCATTTCCAACATCGTCTTCCGCGGCGCCTTCTTCGTCACCCAAGGGTGCGGCAAGCGCTGGATCGCCGAGGGCGTCAAGGCCTCGGTGGTCTCCATTCTGGTCACCTGGATCTGGAACGGCGGCCCCTACACGGTGCCCTCGGCCATGTCCAAGGCCGGCATCGCGGCCATGAGCCAGTCCCTGGCGGTGGAGTGGGGCTCCTATGGCATCCGCTTCAACAATATCGCGCCGGGTCCCTTTCCCACCGAGGGCATGAGCGCCCGGCTCAATCCCAGCCAGGCCGAGGAGAGCGGCGGCGCCTATGGCGACATGAGCAGCAATCCCATGGGTCGGGTCGGCGACATGCGCGAACTGGCCAATCTGGCCGTCTATCTGCTGCACCCGCTCTCGGCCTATGTAAACGGTCAGACCATCGCCATCGACGGCGCCTCCTGGCAGGCCACTGGCGGCAACTTCTCTCGACTGCGCGCCTGGGGCGACGAGGAGTGGCAGGCGGCCCGCAAGGCCATCCAGACCACCAACGACAAGGACCGCGCCCAACGAACGGTGTGAGGACCTGCAACACCGCCGGCGAAGAACGTGGTTAATCAGGTCTTAACGGCTTGGGGGCAGGGTAGGGCCATGCGTTCACCCCTCGTCCCGCTCCTGGTCGTTCTGGCCGGTCTTTCTGCGCCCGCCGCAGCCCAGACCGACGGCCGGCTATCGTTGGAGCGCCCAGGGGCCGCGGCCCTGGGCCTGCGCGGGGCTGGCGAGGCGGTGTCTGGCGAGGCGCCGGCGTCGGGCGACCCGTCTGGGGCCACAAACCCGAGTGAGGGTCTCATCCTGCGCCCCCTTGCAGGCCCCCTCCTGATGTCGACCCCGCCGCCGCCTGACGCCCCGGCCTGCCGGATGTCCTGCGCCCAGACCTATTACTTTTGCCTGGCGGGCGACGCGTCAGACGAATGCGCCCAGGCCTGGGGCCAATGTCGCCTGGGCTGCGGACCAGGCTCGGGCGGTCCGCCAGTCTGACCCGAGGCCAGCTTCCGGCGCCCAAGGCCCATACGGCGGGAATGAAAACCAGGACCGGGTCAAGCTCCGCCCGCAGATCAGTGGCGCTCGGCCAAACCAGGCCCTAGAATGACACCCGTCAGTTTTGAGTACGGAGTCGCATGCCCCAGCTCGCCATTCTTCCGGTCGGAAAGCGCGCCAAGACCAAGGTCCAGAACCGGACCGCCATACTGGACGCCGCTCGCGAGGTGTTCGGGGAGATGGGCTATGAGCCCTGCACGGTCCGCGACATCATACGTCGCACCGGCTTGGCCGCCGGCACGTTCTACAATTATTTCAAGTCGAAGGAGGAGGTGTTCGCCGCCCTGGCGGACGACGGCGCCCGGCGCTTCGGTCCGATCCTGAAGGCGATCCGCAGCCAGCACGCCGACTTCGGAGGTTTTGTCCGCCAGGCGCTGCAGGCCTATTTCACCTTCCTGGCCGACGAGCACAGCAGTTGGGCGGCCCGCCGGCCTCCTGAGGAGCACCTGCATGTGCAGGGCCAGACCCCCGAAATGGAGGCGGTGTTCAACGAGGTCCGGGAGGCCATCGTCGAGGAAATCGCCCGGGGGGGCGCCCCGGCGGCCGACGCCGACTATCTTGCGGCGGCCTGTATCGCCATCGCCCGGGAGGTTGGCGACCAGATGCTGAACCGCCGTCCGGTGGATGTGGAGGGCGCGACCGCCTTTTCCACCGCCCTCATCATGTCGGGCCTGAAGGGTCTTCCTCAGGCGCAGTCCAAGCCCGAAATCGAGCCGCGCTGATGCGCGCCCTGGTGGTGGAGGCCCTGGCCGCCGACTATGGCGGCTGCGTCCTGAAGGACGTCGAGACCCCGACGCCCGGCCCCGGCGAGGTGCGGGTGCGGGTGCGGGCCGCGGCCGTGAACTTCCCCGACCTGCTGCAGACCCGCGGCGAGTATCAGCACAAGCCGCCCCTGCCCTTTATCCCGGGCATGGAGATCGCCGGCGAGGTCGAGGCCCTCGGCGAGGGCGTCGAGGACTTCCAGATCGGCGAGGCCGTCGTCGGCGGCGCCCGGATCGGCGGCTTTTCCGAACTCGCCGTGAGCCCGGCCAAGGGTCTGAGACGCAAGCCTGAGCGTCTCTCCTTCAGTCAGGCGGCGGGATACGCCACGGCCTATCTCACCGCCTATGTCTCCCTGGTGCGCCGCGCCCAGGTGGAGGCCGGCGAGTGGGTCCTGGTGCATGGGGCGGCCGGCGGCGTCGGACTGGCGGCCGTCGACCTGGCCCGACACCTGGGGTGCAGGGTGATCGCCGCCTCGGCCTCGGACGAGAAGCTGGCCCTGGTCGCCGAGGCCTATGGCCCCGGCGCCACGGTCAATGTCACCGGCGGCTTCCGTGAGGCGGTCAAGGCGCTCACCGGCGGCCGCGGCGCCGATGTCATCTACGATCCCGTGGGCGGTGACGTATTTGACGAAAGCGTGCGCTGCATCGCCTTCAATGGCCGGCTCCTGTCCATCGGCTTCACCTCGGGCCGGCGGCCCGTGCTGCCGGTCAATCTGGCCCTGATCAAGGGCTTCTCCCTGATGGGCGTGCGCGCCGGCGAGTATGGCCGCCAGTTTCCTGACAAGGGGCGTGAGAACCAGGCGGCGATCTGGGCCCTGGCCGAGGCTGGCCAGGTCACCCCGCGGGTCCATGCCGAATTTCCCCTGGCCGACTGGCGGGCCGCCTTCGACAGCCTGGCTCTGCGCCAGGTGGTGGGCAAGGCCGTCATTCGTCCCGATCTCTGACCTCCAACCAAAGGCGTCCCTATGACCATCAGCAGCCAGGAAGACCTGGAGAAGCTGCGGACCATCGGCCGGCTGGTCGCACAGACCCTGGAGGCCATGGGCAAGGCTATGGAGCCCGGCATGACCACCGCCGAGCTGGACGGCGTCGGTCGCCGCCTGCTGGAGGCCCACGGCGCCCGACCCGCCCCGGAACTCACCTACGGCTTTCCCGGCGCCACCTGTATCTCGGTGGGGCCGGACGTGGCCCATGGCGTCCCAGGCGAGCAGAAGATCGCCGCCGGAGATTTGGTGAATATCGACGTCTCGGCCGAGCTTGACGGATATTATGGCGACACCGGCGCCAGCTTCGCCGTGCCGCCGGTGTCGCGCAGGGTGGAGCGCCTTTGTCGCGATGGTCGCCGGGCCATGTGGAGCGGAATTCGGGCGGTGCGACCTGGCGCGCCCCTGAACGCCATTGGCCGGTCCATCGAAGGCTTTGCGCAAAAGAACGGCTACAGCCTGATCCGCAACCTCGCCAGCCACGGGGTCGGCCGGTCCCTGCATGAGGACCCGGAGAGCATTCCCACCTGGTACGAGCCCCACGACCGCCGGCGGATCACCGAGGGCCTGGTCTTCACCATCGAGCCCTTCCTGGCGCTGGGCGAGGACTGGGTGGACGAGCTGGACGACGGCTGGACCCTGCGTCCCACCGGCGGCCGCCCGGCGGTCCAGTATGAGCACACCCTGGTCGCCACCCGTAACGGACCGGTCGTCCTGACCCTGGCCAATTGAGGCCAATCCCCCTTTTCGGCAGGGGAACGGTTGACGGGGCCCGGTGGGTGGCGTATCTCCGCGCCTCGTTTTTCTGACCTGGAGCCAACAACGTGAAGCGGACATATCAGCCGTCGCGACTCGTGCGTAAGCGCCGTCACGGCTACCGCGCGCGCATGGCCACCAAGAATGGCCAAAAGGTCATTCAGCGCCGCCGCGCCAAGGGCCGCAAGCGTCTGAGCGCCTAAGGGCCTTAGCTGAGCGGCAGAATTGAGGTGTCGGCGTGACCGACGCCCCATTGAAGATCGAGCGCCTGCGTAAGCGACCAGACTTTCTGGCCGCCGCGCGGGCGTTTTCGTGCGCCCGGGGCGCTGTGGTCGTCCAGGCCCGGGACCGGGAGGACCAAGCCCCGCTGGTCCGCGTGGGATTCACGGCCACCCGCAAGGTCGGCGGCGCGGTCGTCCGCAACCGCGCCAAGCGGCGTATGCGGGCCGCCGCACATGAGCTTTTACCCACCCTGGCGCGACCTGGATTCGACTATGTGATCATCGCCCGCAGCGGCGCGCCGGCGCGAGCCTGGCCGCGTTTGCTTGACGATGTGAAAAGCGCGCTGATAAGCCTCGCGACCGAAAGCGACCGGCAGGCGCGTCCGTCTGCGACCGCAACCCCTCCTTCGCCCTGAGCGCGCTGACTCCATGCAAAATGACAACACCCGCAACACGATCATGTTCGTGGTCAGCGCGATCATCGTCCTGGTGGTCTATCAGTTCCTGGTGATCGAGCCGACGGCCAGGCGACAACAGGAGGCCGCCCGTCAGGCCGCCGCAGAGGCCCCTGTGGCCCCGGGGACCAATCCGGTGGGCCGCGACCCCGCCCTGCCCTCCAGCCCCGCCCAGCTGGCTGACCGCGCCACCGTGGTGGCCCGCACGGCCCGGGCGCCGGTGGCGACGCCTTCGCTCACCGGCTCCATCGCCCTGCGGGGCGCGCGGATCGATGATCTGTTCCTCAACAACTACAAGGTCAGCGTCGATCGCGGCGCCGACCCTGTGGAGTTGCTGCGGCCCGAAGGGGCGGAATTCGCCTGGTTCGCCGAGTTCGGCTGGACCGGCGCCAATCTGTCTGGCCTGCCGACGCCGGACACCCGTTGGACCCTGGTGGAGGGCGCGACCCTGACGCCAGAGACGCCGGTGACCCTGCGCTACGCCAACGGCCAGGGCCTGACCTTCACCCGTCAGATCTCCGTCGATGACCGGTACATGTTCACCATCACCGATACGGTGGCCAATACCGGACCCGGCGCCGTGACGCTCGCCCCCTACGGTTCGGTGCAGCGCCAGGGCATTCCGACCGACCTCGGCAAGAATCAGATCGTCCATGAGGGCGCCGTCGGCTGGCTGGGCGAGGAGCTTCGCCTGGTGAAGTACAACAAATGGGCCAAGGAGGGCGGGCCGGAGGTCGCCTCCAAGGGCGGTTGGCTCGGCATCACCGACAAATACTGGCTCGCGGCCCTGATCCCTGGGCAGGACGAACAGCTCAAGGGCGAATTCCGCGTCACCCGCGCCGGCCCCGTGGAGATTTTCGAGGCCAACTATGTGGGCCAGCCCAAGACCATCGCCTCGGGCCGGCAGATCACAGAAACCACCCGCTTCTTCGCCGGCGCCAAGACCGTACCGGTGCTGAAGGCCTATGAGACCAATCTGAACATTCCCCGCCTGGACGCCGCGGTGGACTGGGGCAATTTCTGGTTCCTGACCCGGCCGCTGTTCAGCTTCCTGCACTTCATCTACCAGCATGTGGGCAATATCGGTCTGGCCATCCTGGCGCTCACCGTCGTGGTCAAGCTGGTCTTCTTCCCGCTGGCCAACAAGAGCTACGAGTCGCTCACCAAGATGAAGAAGGTGCAGCCCCAGATCGAGGAGCTGCGCAAGAAATACAAGGACGACCCGGCCAAGCAGCAGCAGGAGCTTTTGGGTCTCTACAAGACCGAGAAGATCAATCCGCTGACGGGCTGCCTGCCCATGCTGCTGCAAATCCCGGTCTTCTACGCCCTGTACAAGGTGCTGACCGTCACCATCGAGATGCGGCACGCCCCCTTCTATGGCTGGATCCAGGACCTTTCGTCCCGGGACCCGACGACCATCTTCAACCTGTTCGGGGCCATTGCGTGGAATCCGGCGACCGCGCCCCTGATCGGCGGCTTCCTGAACGGTCCGCTGCACCTGGGGGTCCTGCCCCTGCTCTATGGCTTCACCATGTGGCTGACCATGGCGATGAACCCGCCGGCCACCGACCCGATCCAGCAGCGCCTCTTCCAGCTGATGCCGATCATGTTCACCTTCATCATGGCGCCGTTCGCCGCGGGCCTGCTGATCTACTGGACCTGGAACAACGTGCTGACCATCGGCCAGCAGTACATCATCATGCGGAAGTTCCAGGTCGATAACCCGATCGACAGCCTGATCGCCCGCTTCAAGACCAAGAAGGCCCCCGAGTGAGCGACACCGACGCGCTCTTCGACGACGAGGCCCTGGAGGCCGCCCGCATCCTGTTCGCCCGCAAGGCGGAGTTCATGATGGGCGCCGTGGCCATGGACGGCCTGCCGGCCCCGGACCTACCGGAGGTCGCCTTCGCGGGGCGCTCGAATGTGGGCAAGTCGTCGCTCATCAACGCCCTGGTGGGGCACAAGCACCTGGCCCGGGCCTCCAACGCCCCAGGCCGCACCCGGGAAGTGAACTTCTTCGTCCTGGATGATCGCCTGCGCCTGGTCGACCTGCCGGGCTATGGCTGGGCGCGGGCCTCCCGCAGCGAGGTGAAGAAGTTCCAGAACCTGGGCCGCGACTATCTGCGCGGCCGCCCGAACCTGAAACGGGCCTATCTGCTGATCGACGCCCGCCACGGCCTGAAAGAGGTGGATGGCGAGCCCATGGACGCCTTCGACCGGGCGGCGGTCTCCTATCAGATCGTCCTGACCAAGGCGGACAAGCTGCGGCCAGCGGCGGTCGAGGCGATCCGGCTGAAGACCGAGGCCGCCATCGCCAAGCGCCCGGCCGCCTTCCCCCGGGTGCTGGCCACCTCGGCCGAGACCGGCGCCGGCCTCCCTGAGCTGCGGGCGGAGATCGCCGCCGCCTGCGCCGTAGCGCCTTAGGCCCCCTTTCCCAATCTGCCGATACATCGGGGCGCCGGGTGACATGGAGGCCGCTGTCGGCTATCGGGGCGCTCCAGGATCAGGAGCCGCCGCCAAGTGACCGACACCCCCGAAGAGGAAGGCTGGGCCACAGCCCGCACGCTGGCCGAGGCCCTGCCCTTCATCCAGCACTACGACCGCGAAACCGTGGTCATCAAGTATGGCGGCCACGCCATGGGCGAGGAGTCCGTGGCCAAGCTGTTCGCCGCCGATGCGGTGCTCTTGAAGATGCTCGGCGTCCATCCGGTGGTGGTGCATGGGGGCGGACCGCAGATTTCGCGGATGTTGGACAAGGCCGGCGTCAAGTCGAGCTTCGTGGACGGCCTGCGGGTCACCGATGCGGCCACCATGGAAGTCGCCGAGATGGTCCTGTCGGGCGCCATCAACAAGGAGATCGCCAATTGGATCACCCTGGCCGGCGCCGAGGCTGACGTGCGCGGGGTGGGCCTGTCGGGCAAGGACGCCCGGCTGATCACCGTCGAAAAGGCTGTTCGCACCCGCAAGGACCCCGACAGCCAGATCGAGCAGGCCGTCGACCTTGGCTATGTGGGGGAACCCACCAAGGTCGACCCCAAGCTGATCGAAGCCCTGATCTATGCCGATGAGGACTATGTGCCGGTCATCGCCCCGATCGGCGTCTCCAAGGACGGTGAGACCTACAACATCAACGCCGACACCGTGGCTGGCGCCCTGGCCGGCGCCCTGCGCGCCAAGCGGATGCTGTTGCTCACCGACGTTCGTGGGGTGCTCGACGCCAATGGCGAACTGATCCGGCAGATGAACCTGGCCCAGGCCCGGGAGGCGATCGCGTCTGGCGTCGCCACCGGCGGCATGATCCCCAAGCTGGAGACCGCCATCAATGCGGTGGAGTCCGGCGTCCAGGCGGTGGTGATCCTCGATGGTCGCCGACCCCATGCCATGCTGGTGGAGCTGTTCTCCGAACACGGCGCCGGCACGTTGATCTGCGCATGAGCGCCGATCTCGCCCATATCGACACCTGGCTCTTCGACCTCGACAACACCCTCTATCCGGCCGAGTCCGGCTTCATGGGCGAGGTTGAGGGTCGCATGACCACCTTCGTGGCCAAGGTCACAGGCCTGCCGACGGATCAGGCCTACGCCCTGCAGAAGCGCTATCTGGAAGAGCACGGTCTGACCCTTCGGGGTCTGATGCTCGACCATGGGGTGGACCCGGCCGACTTCCACGCCCTGTTCCACGACCTGTCCCTTCACGTCCTGGCCCATGACACCGCCCTGCTGGCCGCCCTGGAGCGCCTGCCCGGCCGGCGGCTGATCTTCACCAACGCCGACGCCATCCATGCCGAGCGGGTGCTCTCGCACCTGGGCCTGCATCACCTGTTCGACGACGTTTTCCACATCGAGTCCTTTGGCTTCAGGCCGAAGCCGGATCCGGCCGCCTTCACCGCCATGCTGGACGCCCACGGGATGGCGCCCGGCGCCACGGCCTTTTTCGAGGACTCCGAGCGCAATCTGGCGCCGGCCGCTGACCTGGGCATGACCACCGTGCTGGTGGGCGCCCACGCGGCCGCCTCGCCCGCCCCCTTTGTTCAACATCGCACCGAAAAGCTGGCGCCGTTCCTGGCGACCGCGCGCCTCAGGGAGACCCGCCGATGACCACTCTGACCTTTGACGACCTCAAGACCGAGATCGAAGCCGCCTGGGAAGCCCGTGATGGGATCTCCACGGCCACTAAGGGGCCTGTGCGCACGGCGGTGGACGAGACCCTGCGCCTGCTGGACGAGGGTCGCCTGCGGGTGGCCGAGCGGTCCGACGACGGCCAGTGGGAGGTCCGCCAGTGGGCCAAGCAGGCGATCCTCCTGTCCTTCCGCCTGAACCCCAACAGCGTGATGCACGCAGGCCCCCCCGGCCCCTATTGGGACAAGGTCCCCACCAAGTTCGACGGCTGGGACGCCCCCCAGTTCCAGGAGGCCGGTTTCCGCGCCGTGCCCGGCGCCGTGGTCCGCCGCGGCGCCTATATCGGCAAGAACGTGGTGCTGATGCCCTCCTTCGTGAACATCGGCGCCTATGTGGACGAAGGGACCATGGTCGACACCTGGGCCACCGTCGGCTCCTGCGCCCAGATCGGCAAGGGCGTGCACATTTCTGGCGGCGCCGGCATCGGCGGGGTCCTTGAGCCCCTGCAGGCCAATCCGACCATCGTCGAAGACGGCTGCTTCATCGGGGCCCGCTCCGAGGTGGCGGAGGGCGTGATCGTCCGTGAGGGCGCGGTCCTGTCCATGGGGGTGTTCATCACCGCCTCGACCAAGATCGTCGACCGCAAGACCGGCCAGACCTATCGTGGCGAAGTGCCCGCCTATTCGGTGGTGGTGCCGGGGTCCCTGCCCGATCCCCATGGAACAGGTCCGTCCCTTTATTGCGCGGTGATCGTCAAGACCGTCGACGCCCAGACCCGGTCCAAGACCAGCGTGAACGAACTGCTCCGCGACTGAAGCCGACCAGGGGCGTTGGGCGCGCGTTCGACGCGAGGATGAGCGTCAGTCTCTGCCCGACGCT
>NZ_JAUSBZ010000060.1 GCF_030651755.1 Phenylobacterium sp.
GGCCTTCACATCAGCGGCCACGTAGAGCGAGCGGCGGAACTGGGCGTTGGCCCGTTCGGACCCCAGCAGGTCGTACTGGGCGGCCCCCAAGGCCTCCCACACCGAGCGCGTGTCCCTGACCAGGGCGGTGAATTCCGCAGGCTCCAGGGAAAAGGCCGCGTCGGGCCCGCCATCGCCTCTCGCCAGGGTGAAGTGCTTTTCGATCACGCAGGCGCCCAGGGCCACCGCCCCCACCGCAGCCGCCGTCCCAGGGGTGTGGTCCGACAGGCCGATGAGGCAGCCAAACCGCGTCTCCATATCGGGAATGGTCCGCAGGTTGGCGTCAGCAAAGCTCGCCGGATAGCTGGAGACGCAATGCAGCAGAATGACGCCGTCGGCGCCGGCCCCCAGGGCCACGTCCCGGGCCGCCTCGATCTCGGCGAGATTGGCCATCCCGGTGGAGATGATCAGGGGTTTGCCGTGCCGCGCCGCATAGGCGATCAGCGGCAGGTCGACGGCCTCGAAGGAGGCGATCTTGTAGGCCGGGGCGTCCAGGCTGGCGAGGAGATCGACGGCGGTCTCATCGAAGGGGCTGGAGAACAGGATCACGCCCCGGGCGCGCGCCCGTTCAAACAGGGCCGGATGCCATTCGTAGGGAGTCTGGGCCTCCTGATAGAGCTCATGCAGGCTGCGCCCGTCCCACAGCCCGCCCTCGATGCGGAACTCCGGCCGGTCCACATCCATGGTGATGGTGTCGGCGGTGTAGGTCTGAATCTTGATGGCGTCGCAGCCTGTGGCGGCGGCCGCATCGATCATGGCCAGTGCGCGGTCGAGATCGCCGTTGTGATTGCCGGACAGCTCACAGATCACGAAGGGGGGATGGCCCGGGCCGATCTTTCGGCCGGCGATCTCAATCTCAGTCATCTCGGACACGACGGGGTTCCCTGCGCAGGAGGATAGTCTAGCCCAGGGCGTCAAAACAGGCGGTTAAATCGACGTTTTGGGACCTTTTCGCGCCCTTGCGACCCCAAAAACAGCCCCAAGACCAACCCCAAAGGCGACCCCCAGGGCCACGCTGCCCAGGACGGCGCCCGCGCCCGCGCCCAGGGCCGTACCCACGCCCAGCCAGGCTCCTGTCGTGCGCAGACTGCGGCGGCTGGCCGTGCCCCCTGGCGCGAGATCGGGACCCGCAGGCGGCGATGTCGCAGCGGTCGAAGGCGCTGGCGGAGGGCTCGTGGGCTGGTCGGTCATGATGGCCGAACGATTGGAGGCGGTGTCTTGTTGCATCCGCACCCTCGCGCATCGCGGAATCTTCTCTAAATAGGACCCATGTCTGAGCCCCGCACCACACGCTGCCTCATCCTCGGGTCCGGCCCCGCCGGCTATACCGCCGCCATCTACGCCGCCCGCGCCCTGTTGAATCCCGTCATGATCGCGGGCATCCAGCCCGGCGGCCAGCTGACCATCACCACGGAGGTGGAGAACTATCCTGGCTTTGCCGAGGCGATCCAGGGTCCCTGGCTGATGGAGCAGATGCAGGCCCAGGCCGCCCATGTGGGGACCGAGATCATCAACGACATCGTCGTTTCGGTGGACCTGTCGCAGCGACCGTTCCGCCTGGTCTGTGATTCCGGTGATGTGTGGCTGGCCGAGACCCTGATCATCGCCACCGGCGCCCAGGCTCGGTGGCTGGGTCTCGACAGCGAGCAGAAGTTCCAGGGCTACGGCGTCTCGGCCTGCGCCACCTGCGACGGCTTCTTCTATCGCGGCAAGGAGGTCGTAGTGGTCGGCGGCGGAAACACCGCCGTGGAAGAAGCCCTGTTCCTCACCAACTTCGCCTCCAAGGTCACCCTGGTCCACCGCCGTGGCGAGCTGCGGGCCGAGAAGATCCTGCAGGAGCGCCTGTTCGCCCATCCCAAGATCGAGGTGATCTGGGACAGCGCCATAGATGAGGTGCTGGGCGACAGCGACCCCATGGGGGTCACCGGAGTGCGTCTGAAGAATGTGAAGACCGGCGCGACCCAGATGATCGACTGCGCCGGCGTCTTCATCGCCATCGGCCATGCGCCGGCCTCAGAGCTGTTCAAGGGCCAGCTGTCCATGGATGCGGCCGGCTATCTCGACGTGAAGCCCGGAACGGCGACCACCGAGATCGAAGGCGTCTATGCCGCCGGTGACGTGACCGACGACGTCTATCGCCAGGCGGTGACCGCGGCCGGCATGGGCTGTATGGCCGCCCTGGAAGCCGTAAGGTTCCTGGCCGAGGAAGACCATCGCAAGGCGCACAATCCGATCAGCCACGCCGAAGCCGAGAAGATCGGCGCCTGGTAGGCGTTTCCCCCGACGACTAGACGAGGGCCTATGACCAATCTGATCGTACGCGGGGGCCGCCCCCTGCGGGGCGAAATCACGCCCTCCGCCAACAAGAACGCCGTCCTGCCTGTGCTGTGCGCGACCCTGCTCAGCGACGCGCCCCTGGTGCTGCACCGGGTTCCGGACATCACCGACGTGCGCAAGATCCTGGAGTTCTTCCAGTCCCTGGGCAGCCAGGTGGACATGGACTACGCCACCGGGACCTTGCGCCTGCACCATGGTGAGAACCTGCGGGCCGAAGGCGCGCACCTGCCGCTGGGCATGCGCTCCTCGGTGATGCTGATCCCGGCCCTGCTGCACCGGTTCGGCCAGGCGAGCCTTGAGGACGAGGCCAAGGGCTGCACCCTGGGCGCCCGGGAGATCGACCCGCACCTGGAGGTGTTCGAAGCCTTCGGCGCCCGGGTCGAGACCCGTGACGGCGCGATCCTGATCTCGACGCCCGACGGCTTCCACGCCACCCGGCACTGGCTTGACTACGCCTCGGTGACCACCACCGAGAACTTCGCCATCTGCGCGGCCACGGCCAGGGGGACCTCGCAACTGGTGAACGCCGCCTGCGAACCCCACGTCCAGGAGTTCTGCCGCTTCCTCATCCAGATGGGCGCCAGCCTCCAGGGGGTCGGCGCCTCCACCCTGACCATCGAAGGGGTCGAGCGGCTGGGCGCGACCACCTTCACCTTCCAGGACGACTTCCATGAGGTGGCCACCTTCCTGGCCATGGGGGCCATCACCGGCGGCGATGTGGCGGTGCGCAACGGCGCCTCGGAGTCCTTCCCCCTGATCGACCGCACCTTCGCCAAGTTCGGGGTCGAGGTGGAGCACAAGGATGGCTGGTCCCGCGCGCGGCTGGACGGACCCCTAAGGGTGCGCCAGCCCTATACGAGCCACATCCTGCAGAAGGTCGAGGCGGCGCCCTGGCCCTATGTGCCGGCCGACCTGCTGCCGATCTTCATCGCGCTGGGCGTCCGGGCCGAGGGTTCGGTGATGTTCTGGAACAAGGTCTATGAGGGCGCGCTCGGCTGGACTTCGGAACTGGCCAAGTTCGGCGGCCATGCGGTGCTGTGCGACCCGCACCGGGTGATCACCTATGGGGGCAAGCCGCTGTTCCCCGCCGAGGTGGAAAGCCCCTACATCATCCGGGTGGCCATCGCGCTGTTCATGCTGGCCGCCAGTATCGAGGGCAAGTCGACCATCTACAACGCCGCCCCCATCAAGCGCGCCCACCCCAACTTCGTCGAGAACCTCAACGCCCTGGGCGCCGACGTGGAATGGGTGCTGGGGGACTGAGGGCGCCGGGCGGGAGCTCCCTCTAAACCGTCGTCCTCAGGCTTGACCCGAGGACCCATGAACACGGAAATCCGACGGCGTGCAGGGAGGCTCGGGTCTGGTCCGGGCGTGAGGGGAAGTGGACAGGGAGACGACCGCATGATCCGACATGCCCGCGCCGCCGATCATGCCTCCATCCGGGCTGTGACTCGGGCCGCCTTTGCGGGGGCCGGCGAGGCGGGCCTCGTGGAGCAGCTTCGCGCCGATGGCGACGTGGTGTTCGAGATGGTGGCCGAGGATCAGGGCGAGGTCGTCGGCCACATCCTGTTCAGCCGCCTGTGGGCCGATAGCGTGAACCTATACCTGGCCCTGGCGCCCATGGCGGTGCGCCCGGGCCAGCAGCGGCGGGGTCTCGGCTCGGCCCTGGTGCGGACGGGGCTGGAGTTTTGCAAGGAATGCGGCGCCCACGGCGTCGTGGTGCTGGGCCACCCCGACTACTATCCCCGCTTCGGCTTCTCGGCCGGCGCCGCCGCGCAGATCGCCTCGCCCTATGCAGGCTCACCGGCCTTCATGGCCCTGGCCCTTGAGGAGGGCGCCTTCGATATGCCCCTGACCCTGGCCTATCCGGACGCTTTCAACGGCCTTTAGTCGGTGGGGCCGCCGGCGGGCCGCGATGAGCCGTCAAGCGCAGCCTCGATCTCGGCCAGCCGCTCATTGATCTGGCGGACCTCCTCCGGGGTTGGCTGGCGTCGGGCGGGCTGAAGCACGCCGGCTACACGGGTCTGGGCCTCGCCAGCCTGGGGATCGGCGACCTCATAGGTGCGCACCTCGCCGGCCAGGGCCAGGGTGACCTGCCGGCCGGGCGCCAGCCCCTGGCCTGTGGGATCGATCAGCCCCTGGGTGCGGGGATCAACGCCCCCGAGGATGGCCACCGACAGGTTCTGCTCGCCGCCGCCATAGCGACTGGTGAAGGCCGGGGGCTCCCCCATGGGGCCGGTCCAGCGATAGAAGATGTGGGCTCCGACCTTGGTCATTTTCACCAGGGTGGGAGCCCAATAGGGGGCCACATAGTCGGCATGATAGTGGGTGGCCGAGCCGACGCCCGGCTCCACAAATCCCTGCAGGGCTTCGTTCGCCACGGCCTCGATCTGGCGCCACAGGGCGGGCTCCGGCGCCCAGGACAGCGAGCCGTCGCAGGTGAAGCTGAACTGACAGCCTGTGCTTCTGGCCGAGCCCTGAAAAACCACGCCGCAAACCGAGTTGGGATAGGCCGGGTGTCGGACGCGGTTCAGGACCACCTGGGCCACCGCCCGCTGCCCCATGCGAGGCTCCCGGGCGGCCTCATAGTAGATGGCCTGGCTGAGGCAGCGCAGGGCTTGGGCGCGGTCCTGGCGCGAGGCCTGCAGGATGAAGGGCTCCATGGGATTGATCGGCAGGCCGGCCACCGGGGTGAGCGCGTTGATCTCCCGGGCGGCCAGGTCGAAGGCTGTGCCGAAGCCCAGGGTCGGAAGCCTGGCCAGATCATAGGTCTCCCAGCCGCGCACCCGGCCCCAATAGTCCGTCCGGGGCGCCGGATCATGACGGCGCGCCAGGGCCAGCATGGCCGGGTCCATATCGGCGGTCAGTCGGCGAAGCCCGTCGTTGGACAGGCTGCGGGCGACCGTGGCCAACCCCGCGGCCCGCCCGGCGTTCAAGGGGCGATCATAGGTGGTCAAGCAGCCGCTCAAGACGAGACCCGCAGCGATCAGGGCGATGAGGCGGGAGAGCGCGTTCAATCCAGAGTCCAGTGTCTGCCCAGAATGCAATGTCTGCTGGGGTCAACCCCGCAAGGGACGAGCTATAGGCGACAACAAGGCGGCGAAAAAGCGGGCGCTCCTGGTCCGAGCCCTATGCTCTTGCATCCCGCCCGTAACGGTTTATATGTGAAACACCGGTTATGCTCTAAGTGAGCATATTTAGGCGCGCCCCGCCCTATCGTCGAGGCGCCCTTTTTTAGACCGGGGAAATGCTCACTTTGAGCATAAGGAGGATTTCATGGCTGACGGCTTTGCACCCCTCGCCTTCACCCCCGCGGTCGAAGCCGAAACCCAGGCCCTTTGGGAGCGGGTGAAGAAGCATGTCACCCCCATGGAGTGGCGCCTTCAGGCCCCGCTGATCTCCGAGATCAACCGCATCAAGCGCGAGAAGAACGCCGTCATCCTGGCCCACAACTACATGACCCCTGAGATCTTCCACGGGGTTGGTGACTATGTGGGCGACAGCCTGGGCCTCGCCAAGGAGGCGGCCCGGTCCGACGCGGCCATCATCATCCAGGCCGGCGTGCACTTCATGGCCGAGACCTCCAAGATCCTGTCGCCGGACAAGCGCGTCCTGATCCCCGACCTGCGCGCCGGCTGCAGCCTGGCGTCTTCGATCACCGGCGACGACGTGCGACTGATCAAGGCCCGCTACCCCGGCATTCCGGTGGTCACCTATGTGAACACCACCGCCGATGTAAAAGCCGAGACCGACGTCTGCTGCACCAGCGCCAACGCCGTGCAGGTGGTCGAGCATGTGGCCAAGGAATGGGGCGTTGATCGGGTGATCCTGATCCCCGACGAGTTTCTCGCGCGCAATGTGGCCCGCCAGACCGACATCAAGATCATCGCCTGGCAGGGCCGTTGCGAGGTGCACGAGCGCTTCGAGGCCAAGGACATCCTGGAGATGAAGGCCGCCTATCCCGGCGCCCAGGTCCTGGCCCACCCCGAATGCCCTGCCGAGGTGCTGGAAGTCTCCGACTTCGCCGGCTCGACGGCGGCGATGAACGACTATGTGCTGAGCAAGAAGCCCAAGCAGGTCATTCTCGTCACCGAATGTTCCATGGCCGACAATGTGGCGGTGGACGCGGTGGACACCGAGTTCCTGCGACCCTGCAATCTCTGCCCGCACATGAAGCGGATCAGCCTGGAGAACATCTACGAGGCCCTGATCAAGGAGCAGTACGAGGTGTTCGTCGATCCGGTGATCGCCGACCGCGCCCGCCTGGCCGTGCAGCGGATGATCGACCTGCCGCCCCCGGCGGTTCCGGCCCGCTATGACCTGGTCAAGGCTCGCCACCATGTGGATGTGGAGCTGATCTGATGGCCCATCGCACCCAGCACGACGGCGTCCTGGTCGTCGGTGCGGGTCTGGCGGGTCTGTCGGCGGCGCTCTCGGCCGCCCCCCGCAAGGTCCTGGTTCTGACCGGCGCGCCCCTGAATCACGGCTGCTCCTCGGCCTGGGCGCAGGGGGGCATGGCCGCGGCCCTGTCCGAGGAAGACGACGCCGCCCTGCACGCGGGCGACACCGTCGCCGCGGGCGCCGGCCTGGTCGACCCGGCGCGCGCCGCCCTGCTGGCGCAGGAGGGCGCGGCCGCTGTCCGCGTCCTCGCCGCCCTGGGCGCGCCCTTCGACCGGGACGAAGCCGGCGCCTTTTCGCTGAGCCTGGAAGCCGCCCATAGCCGCGCCCGGGTGGCCCGGGTCAAGGGCGATCAGGCTGGCCGCGCCATCATGGCCGCCGTCACCGCCGCCGCCCTGGGACAGCGGCACATCGAAGTGCGCGCAGGATTGCGCCTGCGGGGCCTGCTGCAGGACGCCGGGGGACAGATCCGCGGGGTGATCGTTGAGCAGGGCGGGCAGATCCACGAAATCACCGCCCCCGCCGTCATCCTGGCCACCGGCGGCATCGGCGGGCTCTATGCCGTGACAACAACCCCGCCGGAGCTTCGCGGCGAGGGCCTGGGCCTGGCCGCCCGAGCCGGGGCGATGATCGCCGATCCGGAATTCGTCCAGTTCCACCCCACCGCCATCGACATCGGCCGTGACCCCGCCCCCCTGGCCACCGAGGCCCTGCGCGGAGAAGGCGCCCGGCTGATCAATGGATCGGGCGCCGCCTTCATGGCCAACTATCACCCCGCCGCCGAACTGGCGCCCCGGGACGTGGTCGCCCGGGCCATCCATGCCGAGCGCGCCGCCGGCCGCGGCGCCTTCCTGGACGCCCGGGAGGCGGTGGGCGACCACTTCCCCGAGGCCTTCCCAGCGGTGTTCGCCGCCTGCCTGTCCGGGGGCATTGATCCGCGGGTCCAGCCGATCCCCGTGGCGCCGGCCTGCCACTACCACATGGGCGGCGTGGTCACCGATGAGAACGGCGCCACCACACTGCCGGGCCTCTATGCGGCCGGCGAATGCGCCTCCACCGGCGTCCACGGCGCCAATCGCCTGGCGTCGAACTCCCTGCTGGAGGCCGCCGTGTTCGGAACCCGGGCCGGCGCCGCAGCCCGGGACGCCGCCGAGGTCCGCAGTCGCATCCTTCACAGCGCGCCCGCCCCCATCCTGCCGGACCCCGCCCTGTCGGGTCTGCGCATGGCCATGAGCGCCGAGGCCGGCGTGGTGCGCGACGCACCCGGGCTGACCCGCCTGATCGACCTGATCGATGAGCTGGAAGGGGCCTATGGCCTCTGCGCTGACCTGACCGCCGCGCGCCTGACCGCCTGCTGCGCCCTGAACCGCAAGGAGAGCCTCGGCGCCCACTTCCGGCTCGACGCCCCTGAGGCGCCGGCGGAGCCCAAGCGCACCTTCCTCACCCTCAGCGCGACCTCGGGCGCGCCGGCCTGCATCGCCGCCGAATGACTGCGCCCCTTCCCGATCTGCTCATCACGCCCATTGTGCAGGCCGCCCTGGCCGAGGATCTGGGCCGGGCCGGCGATGTCACCGCCATGGCCTGTATCGACGCCGAGGCCCGACTGTCGGTGGCCTTCGTGTCGCGCAAGCCTGGGGTCGCCGCGGGCCTGGCCTGCGCCCGCCTGGCCATCCACGCCCTAGATCCCGACGCCACCTTCGAGATGCGAGTTGCCGACGGTGATCCCCTGGCGCCGGGATCTGTGCTCGCCACGGCGCAGGGGAACGCCAGGGCCATCCTGTCGGCCGAGCGGACAGGCTTGAACCTGCTGGGGCGTCTGTGCGGCGTGGCGACCTTGACGCGGGCCTATGTGGACGCCGTGGACGGGACGGGCGCGCGGATCGTCGACACCCGCAAGACCACGCCTGGCCTGCGCCACCTGGAAAAGTACGCTGTACGCTGCGGCGGCGGGGTCAATCATCGGTTCGGCCTGGATGACGCCATCCTGATCAAGGACAACCACATCGCCGCCTGTGGCGGGGTCGCCGAGGCCGTCCGCCGGGCGCGGGCCTTCGCCGGCCACCTGATGAAGGTCGAGGTCGAGGTCGACGGACTGGACCAGCTGGAGGACGCCCTGCGCTACGGTCCCGACGTGGTGATGCTGGACAACTTCTCCCTGGATGAGCTCCGCGCCGCTGTGGCGGCGGCCAAGGGGCGAGCCGTTCTGGAGGCGTCCGGCGGCGTAAATCTGCAGACCGTTCGGGCGATCGCCGAGACCGGCGTCGATGTCATCAGCGTTGGCGCCCTGACACACTCGGCCATGGCGCTGGACATCGGCCTCGACGCCATCTGATAACAGCCCGCCGTAACGTGCGGCAGGGAACACTGATGTCGGTCGAACTGGCGATCCACCACCTGGGGGGCGGTCTGGGGCTTGGTCCCAATCCGTTCGGACGCGACGTGGCCAATCTGGCGCTCTATCGCGCCTTCGCCCGGCACGGTGGTTATCAGCGCCTGCACATGCTGACCTCGGTGGAGACACCGGTAGCTCAGATCACCCAGGCCCTGCAGGGGGCGACCGCGCTCTCCACCCGGATCGAGACCGGCTCCCTTTTGGATTTGGCGCGGGCCCGGCAGGCCGGAACCCTGTTCCGGGGCAAGGCGGATCTGGCGGAAATGGCCTGGGCCCGGCGGGGATCAGGCCTCGACAACGCCTACAGCCTGGTCGGCCTGATCCATACCATCGCCCCGCCCCTGACGCGGGAGGAGATCGCCCAGGCGAGCCTGGCGCCAGTGCATCCCTGGGACGCCATCATCTGCACCTCACCGGCGGTCCATGCCTCGATCAGCACCATGTTCCGGGACTGGACCGACTATCTGGGGGAAAGGTTTGGGGGACCTCAACGTCCCATGCCTCACCTGCCGATCCTCCCCCTGGGGGTCGAGCTCGATGACATCACCGCCCTGGCGGATCGTCCGGACGCCCGGCGCCGGGCCCGCGAGCGCCTCGGACTGGGGGAAGAGGATGTTCTGGTCCTGTGGGTGGGCCGCCTGTCCTTCTTCGAGAAGGCCAGTCCACAGCCCATGTTCCGCGCGGTTGAAGAGGCTGGACGCCTGGCGGGACGGCCCCTGCACTTCGCCCTCGCAGGCTGGTTTCCCGAGGAATTTCATCGGGGGGTTTTCGAAGCCGCCGGCCGGGCCTATGCCCCCTCGTCGCCCCTGCACTGGGTCGATGGCAATGATCCTGAAATCCTCGGGGAGATGTGGGCGGCGGCCGATATCTTCCTGTCCCTGGTGGACAATATCCAGGAGACCTTCGGCCTGGCTCCGATTGAGGCCATGGCCGCTGGCCTGCCCATCGTGGCCAGCGACTGGGATGGCTACCGCTATACGATCCGCCATGGTCAGGAAGGCTTCCTGGCGCCAACCCTGATCCCGTCGCCAGGGCCGCCAAGCGCCACGCTCCTGCGCCGCCATCTGGCGCGGCTCGACACCTACCAGGCCTATGTGGGGCAGGCGGCGCAATATACGGCGGTGGATGTCGGCGCCGCAGCCAGAGGGCTGGCCGAGCTGGCGACCTCCCGGGAATTGCGTCAACGGATGGGGGCCGCCGGTCGCGCCCGGGTGCGGGAAACCTTCGATTGGAAGAGGGTGGTCGCCGGCTATCGCAGCCTGTTCGACGACCTCGCCGAAATCCGTCGCCAGGCGCCGCCAGCCGCGCCGGGCGCCCGACGGCTCAACCCGGTCCATGGTGACCCTTTCCTGGACCACCGGAGCTTCGCCACCGGCAGCCTCACGGCCGATACGCAGATCGCCCTGCGGCCAGGGGTCGATCTGGCCACGGAGCCGGCCCTCAGCGGCCAGGTTCAGCTCGACGCCTTTGGCGAGCCCTGGCGGGCCAGCCGGGAGGAGCTGCGAACCCTGACCAGGACCCTGGAAGGCGCAGGATGGAGCCGAGTTGGCGACCTGCTGGCCGCCATTGCGCCGGAGCGACGGGCGCGCACCACCTATGGCCTGGCCTGGCTCTGCAAGATGGGGGTCCTCGACTGGCGGTGAGCCTCAGCTCGTGTGCGCCCGCAGACGTCGGGCGGCCTCGAGCGCGCCGGCCCGGCGGTCATCGATTGCTGCGCCCATGGCGCGCTGCACCTGTTCCAGAATATGGGGTGGAGCCAGTTCAGGCCGCCCCCCCTCGAAGGGCGGAGCCGGGGCGTATTCGAGGCCGAGCAGCACCCGCCGCGCGGCGTCTTCCCCGAAGATCTCCGACGAGGCCACAAAGGCGAAGTCCAGGCCAGCCGTCACCCCACCGCCCGTGATGACATGGCCGTCCCGGCAGACGCGGCCCTCGTCCACCTCGACATCGAACAGGGTCAGGAGATCGCGCCAGGCCCAGTGGCAGGCGGCGCGCCGCCCCTTCAGCAGGCCGGCGGCCGCCAGGATCAACGACCCGGTGCAGACCGAGGTGACATATCGGGCCTCCGCGCCCAGGCGGCGGACCGAAGCCATATAGGCCTCGTCCAGCATGGCCGCCGTCGTGCCGAATCCGCCCGGCACACACAGGACGTCGCAGCCTTCGACGGCCTCCAGTTCAGCCAGGCGTGTGAACACCAGGCCGTCCCCTTCGATATCGGCCCCGCCGACAGAAGCCACCACCGTCTCGGCGCCGGGCATCCGGTTGAAGACCTGATGTGGCGCGGTGAAGTCCAGCTGGGTGACGCCCGGATACAGGGGAAAGACGATGCGGCAGGTCTGGGTCATGGAGTTGGGGTCCCTGTGGTTGACAGAGGCAGCATCCAACGATCAGGTGGCGGCTGAAATGACAATGTTCCCACGTTTTCCGACATGACCCGCCGCGCCGTCGCGATGCTGGTGTTTCCGGATTTCCAGATTCTGGACGCCGCAGGTCCGATCGCGGCCTTCGAGATCGCGGGGCGGCTGGCGCCCGGCGCCTATGAGTTGCAGGTGGTGGCCGCCACGCCAGGACCGGTGGTCAGCTCCTCGGGTGCCGCCCTGATGGCCGGGACGCTCAGCCAGACGCCCCTGGACACCCTGCTGGTCTCTGGCGGCGACGGGACCCGGCCTGAGCGGCTGGATCCGTCGGTGATCGCGCTGGCGGCCCAGGCGTCGGGCCAGGCGCGCCGGACGGCCAGCGTCTGTTCGGGCGCCTTCATCCTGGCCGAAGCCGGCCTCTTGGAGGGCCGACGGGCCACCACCCACTGGAGCCGCACCGCCGACTTCCGCCGCCGGTTCCCCAAGACCCTGCTGGAGCCCGACCGCATCTATGTGCGCGATGATCCTATCTGGACCTCCGCGGGCATCACGGCCGGCATCGACCTCTCCCTGGCCCTGATCGCCGAGGACCTCGGCGAGGCGATCGCCCGGGCCACGGCGCAGCAACTGGTGGCCCCCAGGCGGCGTCCCGGCGGCCAGTCGCAGTTTTCAGGCCTGGTGGAGATGGGTGGGGCCACCGGGCGGTTCGAAGGGCTGCTGAACTGGGCCGGCCAGCGCCTGTGCGAGGGGCTCAGCGTGGAGCGGCTGGCCGAGGCCTGCGCCATGAGTCCGCGCAACTTCGCCCGCGCCTTCGTCCGCGAGGTCGGCATGACGCCGGCCAAGGCGGTGGAACACCTGCGAGTCCAGGCCGCGCGACAGCGCCTTGAGGCAGGCGAGCCTATCGACCGGGTGGCCCTGGCGGTGGGGTTCGGGGACGCCGAGCGGATGAGGCGGGCGGTCCTGCGGACCTATGGCCAGCCGCCCCAGGCCCTGAGACGCGCCGCACGGGACCAGGGCTGAACCCGGTCCCGTGCGATTGCTTCAGGTCGCCTTGATACGATCGCCGCCATTGGCCGACTTGGTCTCAGCGGCCGTCTCGTCCGGGCTCGGCGCCTTGGCGGCGGCGGGCTTGGCCGGCGCCTTGGGCGCAACCACCTTCAGAGCCTCGCCCTCGGGGCTGGCGGTCCGGGGGGCGGAGGCCGGCTCCTGGGCGGGCTCGGCGGGTCCGCCCATGCCCATGGCCTGCGCCGTGGCGGGGCTCAGGGTGGCGGAGGTCAGACGGATATCGTTGGCGTTGTCCGCCCGGGCGCGCATTTCGGGGGTCTCGCCGACCCTGGCGTAGACCGGCGCCTCGGTCTGCTCAGGCGTCACCTCATGGGCGCTGGCCAGCATGCGGCTGGGCGCCGGATCACGGCCGAAGCGATAGAAGATATGGACGCCGACCTGGGTCACGCGGGTCAGTCGCGGCCCCCAGGCGGGCGCCACGGCGGTGGTGTGGAAGTGGGTGGCGCGGCCAACCTCGCCCATGACTTCACCAGACAGGGCCCGGTGGGCGACCCGCTCGGCGCGCCGCCAGGCGGTGGGCTCCACTCGGGCGCGCATGGCGCCGTTACAGGCGAAGCTGAACTGGCAGACGCGGCTGTTGGCGCCCTGGAACACAACCCCGCAGACGGTCTTCGGGAAGGCGGGATGCCGGACCCGATTGAGCACCACCTGGGCGACGGCCGCCTGGCCGGCCGGGGTCTCGCCGCGGGCTTCGTAATAGACCGCCTGGGTAAGGCACTCCATGTCCCGAGACGCCTCGAGCGCCCCACCGAGGCGGAACGGCGCGGCGGGAATGGGCGTTGGATTCAAACTGGCGCGCAGCAGGGGCGGCTGGTCATTGGCGACCGCACCCCGTTCCAGACGGGCGACCAGGATCGCGCTCTGGCGGTCCCGTTCGGCGGCGCCGGCGACGGTGAAGGGATCATGCCGGCGCGCGACGCGCAGAACGCCCGGGTCCATGCGCGCGGCGGCGTCCTGGAGCGCCTGCTCCGAGTAGCCGTCGGCCGCACCAGCCGCCAGTCGGGCGGCGCGGGCGTGATCTGATGCAGCGCCGGCCATGCCGCCGGCCATATAGGCGCCCCCAAGCGCCAGTCCGACCGTGGAGCCGAGAACGGCCGCAGTGGTCAGGGCACGCCAATCGGCGCGCACCCATTTTTCATTTTGCAAAACGTCCTGTCCTGTGCGGCGAGGGCAGCGCCCCCCGACATCATCGCTCAGAGAACTCCCCGCCTCAGTGCGGGTCGAAAATCTCGAAAACGAAGCCCGTCCGCATGGTTGACGCGACGGGTCTACGACAAAGTGATCCGCCTTATGACGGGTCCATGATGGATTCGCAAGGCGATATTGCGTCGCAGCGTAGCGCGACCATGGCGGGGCTCCTGAAGTCTGTGGGAACCTTGGCCGTTAGCGAACGTTTGTGTTCGACAACTCTGGGAGTCATCAACATGCGTAAGGTCCTTGGCGTCTGCGTCATTTCGGCGGGCCTTCTATTGGCCGCCTGTGGCCACAATGTGGAACAGCGAGCGGCGACCGGGGCAGTGGCCGGCGCGGTGGTCGGGGGTCCCGTCGGCGCGGCTGCGGGCGCCGCAGTGGGCACGGTGGTCAGCAAGAGCGTCGACCCCTAGGAACGCTGAAGATTCAGGCGAGACCTAGTCCGTCTGGATCATGATCCGCTCCGCGCATCGCCCTATCGCATGGACCTCAGCAGAGGCTTTGAGGCCGGGCGATGCGTCATCTCATCTTTTCCCTCAGCGTGCTGGCGGCCGCCTGTGCGGTCGCCTACGCCGGCGGCGGCCTGTTCTAGCTGCAAGGCCCCCTGCTGACACCATGATGTCAGCAGGGCCGCTGGCGCCCGGACGCCGGCGCGCCTACCTTCTGTGCCATGCCGCGTTCCAAGACCGCTCCTCCCCCGTCGCCCCAGGGCGTCGCCGACATGTCGGCGACCTTCGACTATGACGACTCGGCCCTGCCCATGCTGTGGAAGCCCCACCGCCCGGCCCGGCCGCCCAAGTCGGAGGGGGGAAAGCGCTTCAAGCTGGTCTCGGACTATCAGCCGGCCGGCGACCAGCCGCAGGCGATCAAGGAACTGGTGGCCGGCCTGGAGGGCCGCGAGCATGACCAGGTGCTGCTCGGCGTCACCGGCTCGGGCAAGACCTATACGATGGCCCAGGTCATCGCCGAGACCCAGCGCCCGGCCCTGATCCTGGCGCCCAACAAGACCCTGGCCGCCCAGCTCTATTCCGAGTTCAAGGCCTTCTTCCCGGAGAACGCCGTCGAGTTCTTCGTCTCCTACTACGACTACTACCAGCCCGAGGCCTACGTCCCCCGGACCGACACCTATATCGAGAAGGACTCCTCGATTAACGAGCAGATCGACCGGATGCGCCACTCGGCCACCCGGGCGATCCTGGAGCGGGACGACGTCATCGTCGTGGCCTCGGTCTCCTGCATCTACGGCATCGGCTCGGTGGAGACCTATACGGCCATGACCTTCACCCTGGCGCCGGGTGAGCGGATCGATGAGAAGCAGCTGATGGCCGACCTGGTGGCCCTTCAGTACAAGCGCAACGATCAGGCCTTCGAGCGCGGGACCTTCCGCCGCCGGGGCGACACCATCGAGATCTTCCCCGCCCACTATGAAGACCGCGCCTGGCGGGTCAGTCTGTTCGGCGACGAGGTGGAGACCATCGTCGAGTTCGACCCCCTGACCGGCAGGAAGACCGCCGACCTGGACGGGATCAAGATCTACGCCAACAGCCACCATGTGACCCCGCGGCCGACGCTCAACCAGGCGGTCCTGCAGATCAAGGCCGAGCTCAAGGAGCGGCTGGAGTGGATGGTGGCCAATGGCAAGCTGCTGGAGGCCCAGCGGCTGGAGCAGCGCACCACCTTCGACATCGAGATGATCCAGGCCACCGGCTCCTGCGCCGGGATCGAGAATTACAGCCGCTATCTGTCGGGCCGTCGGCCGGGCGAGCCGCCGCCGACCTTCTTCGAATACATCCCCGAGAACGCCCTGCTGTTCGTGGACGAGAGCCATCAGGCCGTGCCGCAGATCGGCGGCATGTATCGCGGGGACTATCGGCGCAAGTTCACCCTGGCCGAATACGGCTTCCGCCTGCCCTCCTGCCTGGATAACCGCCCGCTGAAGTTCGAGGAGTGGGACGCCATGCGGCCCGACACCGTGCATGTGTCGGCAACGCCGGGGTCCTGGGAGATGGAGCGCACCGGCGGTGTCTTTGTCGAACAGGTGATCCGGCCCACCGGCCTGATCGATCCGCCGGTGGAGGTGCGCCCGGTCTCCAAGGACGGCTTCTCCCAGGTGGACGACGTCATCGACGAGGTGCGCCAGACCATCGCCCAGGGCTATCGCGGCCTGATTACGGTCCTGACCAAGAAGATGGCCGAGGACCTGACGGAGTACATGCACGAGCAGGGCCTGAAGGTCCGCTACATGCACTCCGACATCGACACCATCGAACGCATCGAGATCATCCGCGATCTTCGCCTGGGGGTCTTCGACGTGCTGGTGGGGATCAACCTGCTGCGCGAGGGCCTGGACATCCCCGAGGTGGGCCTGGTGGCCATCCTGGACGCCGACAAGGAGGGCTTCCTCCGCTCGGAGACCTCGCTGATCCAGACCATCGGCCGGGCGGCGCGGAACATCGACGGCCGGGTTATCCTCTATGCCGACCGCATCACCGGCTCCATGGAACGCGCCATGGCCGAGACCCAGCGCCGTCGGGAGCGCCAGAAAGAATACAACGCCGCCCACGGCATCACGCCCGAGAGCGTGAAGAGCCAGATCAAGGAAATCCTCTCCAGCGCCTATGAGAAGGACCGCCCCCTGGTCCGCACCGAGCTGGCCGAGGAGGCCAAGCCCTTCATGGGCGACAACTTCAAGGCCACCCTGCGCGACCTGGAAGGCAAGATGCGTCAGGCCGCCGCCGACCTGGAGTTCGAGACCGCCGCGCGCCTGCGTGACGAGATCAAGCGCCTGAAGCTCATGGACCTGGAATTCGCCAACGAGGTCCTCACCGGCGAAGGCGAAACCGTCGACCGCTCAGCGGTGAAGCGGGTGAAGGCCGAGGCCCGCGCCGAAGCGCAGGAACGGTTCCGGAAGGGGCGGCTGTAGGGGGTTCAAGGCCCCCTATCGGTTATCGCAGGAAAACTCCCGCCCTGGAGCAAGCAAGCCCCCTCCCACCGTGGCCGAAAAGCCCCACATGACGGTTCAGCGACGGCGAGGGCGGAACCTACGGCGTCGCCATTCGTAGATGTTTCAGATCAGGGGCTGGTCGTGGCGAGGTTTTCTCTGGGCCTGCCGCAGCGCCGACAACATTAGAATGGGATGATCCATGTCACCGTCTTTCAGCGTGGCGGGCGCCGACGGCAAGGTCGTCGCCCTCGACCCGACGAAACCTGAAACCGCCGTGGCCGAGCGTGTGCGCCGGCTGCAATCGGAAGCCCGCAGCCTGGTGGGCGAACATGTGCGCGCCCTGGAAGCGGCCCTGCAGGATGTGGAGCGGTTGAGCGCCGAGATCGCTGGCGGCGGGGAGCTCTATCCCCCCGGCATCCGCGAGATCGCCCGGCGGCTGACCGAGGACGCCGAGGTCAAGGCTCAGGCCCTGGAAGCCATCATGGCCCGCAACTGAACAGGGGCGGAAGCGGTCTGATCAGTCCTCGTGCGGCGCCTTGCGGCGCAGGGGGGCGATCGCCGCCCCGCCCTGGGGCCCCACGGGGCTGAAGGCCGGATTGGTCTCGATGTCCCGGCGGCGCTGATCGCCGTCGGAACCCGGCTCCCGCGGCGGTTCGCGCGTCTCGTCCTTCTTTTCCCTGGTCATGATACGAGGTCCCGATAGTCGGGGCTGCGACGCAACCAGGCGGCGGCATAGGAGCAGATGGGGGTGATCTTCAGGCCCCGGTCCTTGGCGTCCTGGGCCAGGGCGTTCATCAGTCGGCCGGCCGCGCCGGTGCCCCGCAGGGCCACAGGGCTCTCCACATGGTCGATATAGAGGCGCTCGCCCTGAAGCCGGTAGTCGGCCCAGGAGGTCTGGCCCTGCTCGTCCATCTCGTAGCGCGCGGCGTCGGTATTGTTTCGAAATTCGCTCATCATGCCCTCAGCAACGGGCTTAACCCCCGTTTCGATCCCGGCTAAGCCTGGAGACCGATGATGACGGCTCGGTGGGAGATGGGAAAGATGCGCAGACGCTCAATGATGGCGGTCCTCAGCCTGGCGACGCTCGCCCTGGCCAGCTGCAACCGCGGCGGCGAGGAGACGGCCCAGGACGAGGCGCCCGCCACCGTGGAGGCGGAGACGCCTGCGGTCGGCTCGGCTGCGGCCCCGCCCCCGCCCAAGCGCAAGCCGGGCCTGTGGGAGCAGCGGGTCTCCACCGAGGGCATGGTCCAGGTGACCCGCATCTGTTTTGACGAGGCCCTGGAGTCGCGGCTGGGCTGGTGGGGGCAAGAGGCCACCAATGAGGGCTGCGAGAAAAACCTGGTCACCCGGCGCATGGATGGAAGCTGGCAGTTCTCGTCGGTCTGCGACATGGGTTCGGGCGGCAAGACCACCACCTCAGGCGTCGCCACCGGCGACTTCGACCGCCGCTATGTGATCAAGGCGGAGAGCTCGACCGTGGGCGCGGCGGCGCCGCAGATGAACGGGACCCGGGAGATCAATATCGAAGGCGTCTGGCAGGGCGCCTGTCCTGACGGCTTCCGCCCAGGCGACATGGAGCTGCCCGGGGGGATTCGCATGAACCTGCTGGACATGGCGGCCGCCGGGGGCGGCTGAACCAGGGGCGCGCCTGGCCTATCGGTCTGGTCCAGGCCGATAGGCTAGCTGCGGCGCGCCACGGCGAAGTCGGCCAGGTCTTCCAGGGCCGCGCGCCAGTCGCTGGCGGGAAAGACCGACAGGGCGGCCTTGGCGCTCTCGGCGTAGCCGGCGGCGGTCTCAAGGGTCACTTCGAGGGCGCCGGAGTCCTGCACCAGGGTGCGGGCCCGTTCGAAGTCGGCCTCGGTCTGCTCCCGGGCGTCGACAGTGCGCATCCAGAAGGTCCGCTCCTGGGCGCCCGTGCGCTTGATGGCCAGGATCAGCGGCAGGGTGGCCTTACCCTCCCGGAAGTCGTCGCCAGGATTCTTGCCCAGGGTGTCGCTGGCGCCGGAATAGTCCAGGGCGTCGTCCACCAGCTGGAAGGCGAGGCCCAGCTCCTGACCGAACCGGCGCAGGCCACGGCACTGGTCGGGGCTGGCGCCGGCGCCGACGCCGCCGGCTTCGGCCGCCGCGGCGAACAGCTCGGCGGTCTTGGCCTTGATGATCTGCAGATAGACCGCCTCGTCCAGGTCCAGGTCATGGGCCCGGGTGAGCTGGAGCACTTCGCCCTCGGCGATCACCCGGCTGGCCCGGGCGAGGATTTCCAGGGCGGCCATGGAGCCGGTCTCGACCATCAGCTCGAAGGCGCGGGCGAACAGGAAGTCGCCGACCAGGACGCTGGACGGCGCGCCCCAGATCAAATGGGCGGCGACCTTGCCGCGGCGGAGCTCCGAGGAATCCACCACGTCGTCATGCAGCAGGGTGGCGGTGTGAATGAACTCCACAGCCGCCGCCAGCTTGCGGCAATGGTCCTCGGTCGAGCCGGCCAGTCGCGCCGCCGCGACGGTCAGCAGGGGGCGCAGGCGCTTGGCCGAGCCGCCAATCAGGTGCTCGGCCAGGGCTGGAATGACCGACACAGGGCTCTGCATCCGGTCACGGATAAGGCTGTCCACGCCGGCCATGTCCGAAGCGGCGAGGTTCAGCAGATTATCGAGGCTGACCGGCTTGGCCCGGGGATCTGCGGCGGCGGCGTCCACGACAAAAGCACTCCAGATAGGACGGCCCATTGCGGGGCCGCCGTTGCGTCCGGACAATGGTCACGCGATAGGGGGCGGTCAAGGCGCGCCCGCGCATCTGGAGCCGCTGATGTCCTCGCCACCACAAGCCCCGCTCGACGCTGTCACCGAGAACCGTCTGATGGGCGGGCGGGTGACCCTGCGTCAGCCGGCCCGGGGCTATCGGGCGGGCCTCGACGCCGCCCTGCTGGCGGCGGCCTGCGACGCTGGCCCAGGCGCCCGGGTGCTGGAGGCCGGCTGCGGGGCTGGCGGAGTGCTGATGGCCGCCGCGGTCCGTTGCCCAGGGGCGACCTTCCTGGGAGTGGAGCGGGACCCGATCGCCGCCGCCCTGGCCCGGGAGAATGCGGCCTTGAACGGGTTAAGCGCTCAGATCGAGGTTCTGACCGGCGATGTCGCCGCCGGCTTCGCCGCCCTCGGCCATCCGGTCTTTGACGCCGTCCTGGCCAATCCGCCCTTCTTTGATGATCCCAATAGCCTGCGCGCGCCGTCGGCCGAGAAGACCGGCGCCTGGTTGGCCGATGACGGGTTGGAGGCCTGGACCGGTTTTCTGCTGAAGGCTGTGCGGGAGGGCGGCAGCCTCACCATGATCCACCGCGCCGACCGGCTGGCGGACCTGTTGAGCGGCCTCGGCGTGGGGGCCGGCGCATTCCAGATCCTGCCCATCCATCCCTTCGCCGACGCAACGGCCAAGCGCGTTCTGGTGCGGGCGCGGCGGACGGGAAAGGCGCCCCTGCGGCTGTTGCCGCCCCTCATCCTGCACGCGCGAGGGGGCGCCGAAAAACACACGGCGGAGGCCGAGGCCATCCTCCGCGGCGAGGCGCACCTTAAGTGGCTGTGACAAGCGCCACAATAAGCTGCTGATTTTGCGAGACAATGCGCCGCATGGGCGCCCCAATTGCGCCCTATAGGATCACGCAACAGCAAGGGCTGCCTGAAACCGCGCCAGTGGCGCCGTCCGGGCCTTGCCGAGATAACCGCCTAAACCCGCCGGGGTTCCCGGCCCGTATCGAAGAGAAAAGAGTTTTGAGTTCTTCTGACGTGACGGCCCGATTGGACGGGCGATTTGCAGCATCTCGCCTCTTCGCCATCACCGCCGCCACCATGGCCGCCACCATGGCCACCAGCGCCGTCGCCGATGCGAGCAGCGGGCTCGTCGACCGCCTGTCCCAAGTCAAGGCTGTCGCCGCCCTGCAGCAGCCGGTGGCGCGGACCATTGTTGTCCGGGAACTGCAATGGGTCGGCCAGGACATTGACGGCGACGGACAGCCCGACTTCGTCAACCCGACCGGCCTCGCGCCCCGCGACCATGACGCCTATGGCTCCGGCGCCTATGGGGCGTCCCGTGACGGGGGCAGCCGTCACCACGAAGGCGTCGACTACGCCGCCGTCGCCGGCCAAACCGTGGTTGCGCCGATTTCCGGCTATGTGACCAAGATCGGCCACGCCTATGCCAGCGACCCCAGCCTCAAGTTCGTAGAGATCAGCAACCCGGCGCTCGGCTATGAGGCGCGGGTCTTCTATGTGAACCCCGACGTCCAGGAGGGTCAGGCGGTGCGCCTAGGCTCCCCCATCGGCACCGCCCGGGGCCTGCAGGACAAGTATCCCGGCGGCATGACGGACCACGTCCATCTGGAGCTGGCCAAGTCCAAGGCCCGCTTTGACGCCACCGAGGTCATCGTCGCCCGCTACGTCGCCGTCGAGACCACCGCCGACTGAGGCCCCGCGCGGCGCCCTCACCTGCTGCGCCCGCATTCTTCGCTTGCCGAATGCTGTTCGGAAGGTCGGAATGGTCCCGAAGCAGCGCGGACCCTTAGGGGTCGAAGCGCCGGACAAGGGCGGTCAACGCCCAGGGAGGATGCGATGAATATCCGAGTGAGCCCGCAGGACGACTCCGTCGAGGCCGTTGAGGCGACCCCGCTGGCGGAGCTCAATCCGGGCCGGGCGGCGCGCTTCCAAGAGGACACCATCTGGCCGGTGTTCGAGCGCCTGCGCCGGGAGGATCCGGTCCATCTGACCGAGGAAAGCGAATTCGGCCGCTACTGGTCGGTGACCAAGTGGGACGACATCCTGGCCGTCGACACCAATCACGAGGCCTTCTCCTCGGCCGAGGGCATCACCCTGCCCAACCTCGAAGCGGTCGAAGCCCAGCGCAAGGCCCTGGGCGAGGATCGCCCCCGCCGCGCCGGGGCCGGCTTCATCACCATGGACGAGCCCGACCATGGCCGGCAGCGCAAGGCGGTGAGCCCGACGGTGGCGCCGGGCAACATCACCAAGATGTCCCCCATCGTGCGCGAGCGGGCGGGCCAGATCCTCGACTCCCTGCCCATTGGCCAGGAATTCGACTGGGTGGACCTGGTCTCCAAGGAGCTGACGGCGATGACGCTGGCCACGCTCTTCGACTTCCCCTTCGAGGACCGGCGCAAGCTGACCTTCTGGTCCGACGTGGTCACCAACGCCCCTGGCCACGGCCCCGTGACCAGCTGGGAGCAGAAGGCCCGGGACATGATGGACTGCTTCGGCACGTTCAAGCAGATCTGGGACCAGCGGGTGGACGCGGCCGAGCCGGGGATCGACCTGATCTCCATGATGGCCAACAACACCGCCACCCGGGACATGCCGGTGCAGGAGTTCCAGGGCAATGTGATCCTGCTGATCGTCGGCGGCAACGACACCACCCGCAACACCATATCCGGCAGCGTCTACGCCCTGAACAAGAACCCCGACCAGTACGCCAAGCTGCGGGCCAATCCCGACCTGATCCCGTCCATGGTCTCGGAGACCATCCGCTGGCAGACGCCGCTGGCCCACATGGCCCGGGTGGCGACACGGGACATCGAGGTAGGCGGCAAGCTGATCCGCGAGGGCGACCGGGTGGTCATGTGGTACATCTCCGGCAACCGGGATGAGAGCCGCATCGAGCGCCCCAACGACTACATCATCGACCGGGAGCGTCCCCGCGAGCACCTGTCCTTCGGCTTCGGCATCCACCGCTGCGTGGGCAACCGGGTGGCCGAGATGCAGCTGACCATCATCTGGGAGGAGATTCTCAAGCGTTTCCCGGAGATCAGGGTCCTGGCCGAGCCCCAGCGCACCTACTCAGCCTTCGTGCACGGCTACGAGACCCTGCCGGTGATCATTCCGACCCGGAACTGAGGCGAGCCGCCGCGCCGCCGGACGACGCCGCTCGGTCCGTCCAGAGGCGCCGGCTTCTGGCCTTGGCGTTTGGCTGATCTGGGTGGAGTCAGAACCGTCCTGAAATCCGCAGGGTGAGAGATCGGGTGCCGTAGCCGCCCGTCGCTCGTCGAGTCTCTATGCTCGTGAGGTTGGCGGGCTCAGAGCGATCTGGCAGGAAGAAGCGACGTTCTCGAACCTCCTGAGGCAGAAAGACATCGGCTGCCGTCAGTCGGATGACGAGGCCAGCGATAGCCGTCGTCTCAACATAGAGGTCGAGGTTCGCGCGATCCCAACTCATCGAGCGTAGCTCCCGGGCGCGGAAGACCGTGACTTCATCAGCCTGTTCCCACAATGCGCCCCAGGCGAGACGCTGCTTCGGGAGGGCTTGGCGAAGATCGATGGAATAGCTCCATAGAGCCTCGTCTGCGAAGGGGCGGGACTGCCCAGTCAAGGGATCATCAACGCGCGTCTCCTGGGCCTGACCGCGCAGTCTCAGTTCGGCCCGCGCCAGTCCGATGGCGTCCAGGGGGACCAGGGCGTCGACCCGCCCGCCAGCTCGCCAGCCGTCCCCCAGATTGCCGGGGGCGTCAAACTGCGAGCCCACAGGGATCTGGTCCTGCACGGCCTCCACGCGTTCATAGAAGGCCGTGAGGGTTAGGACGGCCTTTGGCCCAAACCGGCGCTCCCAGTCGATCTGCCCCCGCCAAGTGCGCTCAGGCTCCAGGTCAGGGTTTCCGAGATCTACGGTGCCGTCGAACAGGGACACCGCGCTTGCGAACTCGCTGAAGTCCAGTTGGGCGACGTCCCGTTCGAGACGAAACCGGAGTTGCTGGCTGGGGCTCGGCGTCCAGGTGGCGACGAAACGTGGCTTCACGAAGGTAAAGGTCCGCTCCTGGCTGGCGTCGCCCGACTGTGTGATGCGAGAGGTCTCGACGATCACCCCTTTCTCGATGCGAAGACGGTCTGACGGATTGGATGTTTGGCTCAGGAAGATCTCGCCTCGCACCTCCTCCACCCGGGTATTGGCCACGGGCAGATCGGTCGGCTGGCGGCCCCGACCGACATCGACATCGATACCGAGCCCGCTTTCCAGGTAGTTGACGGCGCCTTCAGCCCCAAGCTCGAGGCTGCGCCCCGGTGTCGGACGATAGGTCCAGGTGGCGCGGCCGATATATTCGCCGCTTTCGCTCTCCCGGCGGATGAAGGTGCTGCGGGCCGCCCCTGCGGCCGGTTGCGTCGTGTAACGCTCGCTCGACCCCTTGTCGCGGCGTGCGGCGAGGGCGAGGAGCTTTAACGCGGTTCTGGCAGAGAGCTGTCGCTCCCAGTCGGCGCCCATCTCGACGG